>CAZASC010000031.1:0-30768 GCA_964487695.1 uncultured Victivallales bacterium | reverse complement strand
CCAACCACACTTTTCCAGACAATACGACTTACAATACGACGTCGTAGAGGGGGGGGGAAAGTGCCGTGAGTTGAACTAAACTATTCTTGTCCGAACTTCCTTCAATGGAGCCGAAACAGTTATACGGACATTGTGGCCCGATGCCGATATTAGCGCGTCGCCGGCGATGGCTTCTAACCGCTCCCGCATTCTGGCAAGACCAAGACTATCGGCAATTTCGTCTTCTTTTAACTTCCTGCCGTTCTTGTACACGCCCTCCCCTGAAACAGTGACCACAATGCGAGTCCCGTCCCGTCGCACGGATATCTCAGCGTTGCTCATTCCGCTATGGCTGGCAATATTCGTCATCAGTTCCTGTATCACCCGAAAGATCGCGAACGTGGCATCGTCGGTCAAATGCTTCTTGCGTCCATCGCTCGAAAACGTCGTCGGAATTCCATAAAGCTCTCCGGCGCTGTGCGCCAGGTTCTCAAGCGCCTGTTCCAGACCGAACGCATACAAAACCGGCGGGCAAAGCTGGTTGCCAATGGACAGTACGTCCTTCAACACTCCCCTGAACAAATCCATGACCTGCTGAGCCTGTTGCTTGTCGGAGGCTGCGTTCAGTCGCTCGGCCAAGACGGTAAGATGCATCTCCGCTGCGGCCACAACCTGTCCCACTGATTCATGCAAAGACATGGACAGCTTCCAGCGCTCCCTTTCCCCGGCCAACAGCAAATCCGACGTTAAGGCTCGTATTTTCGCTTCGGCCTTCCGTTGCCCGGATATATCCACAACTATGCTTCTCATACCGACAGGTTGCCCCCCGCCGATTATTGCAGTGAAAAATGTCATCACATGGAACTGAGTACCGTCTTTCGCTTTTGCAATGAAAACTGCGCCGCTCACTTTCTCTCCGCGAAACAGCCTGGCAATAGTTTCCCTTAATCGCAGGACATCGTTCTCAACCACATGATCGAAGATGCTGATCTGCCCTGCACTCAATTCTGCAATCGACCGTCCGAACTTCCTGAGCCCGGCAATGTTCGCGAACTGCACGATTCCATCCATATTCGCCTCGAACACGGTTTCAGGAAGCAACTCCGCGAATTCCCTGCAACGCGCTTCGCTCTCCATCAACTTCCGCTCCAACGCACGATTCTTCAACAGCAAGCGATACTTATGCACGGCGTGTTCCAGCGGATGAAGCAGACTCTGGATAGAATCGAATGGTTTCAGAATGAAGTCCTGTGCGCCGAGACGGAGGGCCGTTATGGCGTAATCGGCGTCGCCGTAGGCGGTAATGAGAATGACAGGGAAGTCCAAGGTCCGCTTCCTGATGCTCTCAAGCAATTGCAGCCCGTTTACAGTTCCAAGTCTGATGTCAGCCACAACAGCGTCAAACTGTGTTTCGTCGAAGGCTTCAAGGGCGCTCGCGGCGTCGGCAAACGCGGAGACAAATACGCCGCACTTGTTCAAGGACGCAGCGATGGTCTGCCGGTTCTCGTTGTCATCTTCAACGAGCAAGACTCGAATGGCCTCTCCATTACGCACGCCAGACATATGTACTCCCCAATCAAGAGCCGAGCAGTCTCGACATCAACCTTATTGCGACTTATCCCATGGTTCGTGCTTCACAGTATGTGAATGTTCTTTCTCGCACAAGCGAAGATTGCAGCAAAATATCTTCGGTGTATTCATTGCTCTGGAATTTCCGATAGAAGCCCAACACAGCTTCCGTTCGATTCGACGCATGCCAACGATGTCAGCTTTTCCTTACAACAAGTGTCAACGTTTGCCGACAGACAGACATCTCCCGATTCAAATAGAATCACGCTCATGATCAAGTCGAGGTGTGTACAACGGAAAGGAAGAGATGCATGGAAACACAACAGAGAACGAGCATGAAGAGGCAATTCAACACCACGGTGTCAGGCGAACCGTTTGACGAGAAGACGATCGAACAAGTGTGGAAGAAAGGGATTGCGGACCCTGGCTTTGTGAATTTCAAGAGGGATTCGTTGGGGATGCCGATGCTACTACAGAAGTACGGAGCAGGCGGAATACTCGGCTGGGAGATCGATCACATTATGCCGGTTGTGCTGGGCGGGACAGACGATATTACCAATCTCCAGCCTCTGCACTGGGAACAAAATCGGGCGAAGGGCGACACTCCCCCAAAAGATACGAGATTGCTGCATGAGGCAATGACGTTCTGTCAGCTTCCTGCGCCTTGTAACATATGAAAAGCGCTAAAGTATCAGCGCCTT
This sequence comes from uncultured Victivallales bacterium, assembly GCA_964487695.1. Classification (GTDB taxonomy): domain Bacteria; phylum Verrucomicrobiota; class Kiritimatiellia; order UBA8416; family CAZASC01; genus CAZASC01. The sequence goes on along the minus strand of CAZASC010000031.1, from coordinate 28,519 downwards.
TGTTGGATTGGGCACATGGGGAGCCAGGCGGGACAACTCGTCCGCTTTCAATCGTAAAATCCTTACAGCAAGTGTCAACTTTTGCCTACAGACGGTTTATTGAAGATTATGAGACTTTAACAACAGTTACGAAAGGGTAAGTCATTATGAACAACGGTGCAGAAACGGGAGGGAAAGAGAGCGGCAAAACGCTTCTCCTTCTCGTTGAAGACGATCAGGATTCAGCGCAGGCCACGGCAAACCTTATAGAAAAAAGAGACATTGGCGTCACTTCCGTCGCCACAGGCGAAGCAGCGCTCTCACTCTGGAAGATGGGATCGTTCGATATTATTGTCAGCGACATCCGCCTGCCCGGCATGAGCGGCGTGGATCTACTCAAACACATCAGGAAACTATCGCCAGAGTTTCCTGTTATTCTGATCACTGGTTACGACAGCCTGGAAACTGCGGTTCAAGCAGTCCGACTCGGCGCTCAGGACTACATTCTAAAGCCACTGAACAGCATCCAGGATCTTTTGATACCCGTCATGAACGCGGTCGCACATGCTCGACTGCTCAAAAGATATCGCGACCTTGAAGAAAGCCTGGTCAGAGCCAGACGCTTCGAATCCGTGGCGCTGCTCGCGGGCGGCATTGCGCACGATCTGGGTAATCTGGTTTTGCCGGTCATGGGTTACGCTGGACTGGTTGCACAAAGAATAGAGACTCCGATGGACTCCGAGGAACTGGCCGAGGCCAAGATAGACCTTGAGCAGATCAGGCAGGCAAGCCAGGGAATAATGAATCTCGTGCGCGATCTTTCCGCAATGAGCAGGGGTGTCAAGCGTCAGTTTGAACGGATTGACGTAAACGCTGCAATTTCGCTTCTATTAAGAAGCATGAGCATCGTGGATCTTCAGAAACAACATCCAAAGGTGCAGATCGGAGCGCGTCTCAAACAGGGAATACCGCAAGTGCTGGGCGCCGAAACCATGCTTCTCCGGATACTGATGAACCTTACTATCAATGCATTCGAGGCCACGAAAAAAGGGGGCAGACTGGAATTCGCAACCGACACGGCGCACATTGAGGAAGATATGGCGGGCTACGAGGTCGTCAGGAAAGGCGAATACGTAACGATAACTGTCAGCGATTCGGGGGACGGGATTAAGGAAGAACTTCTGAGACGGGTTTTCGAGCCGTTTATTTCCACCAAGACAAGAACAGACGGAGTCACATGCGGATTGGGCTTGATGGTCGTCTTCAGCCTGGTCAAAGAGCAAGGCGGCTTCATAGATGTCAAAAGCGAACACAAAAAGGGCACGACATTTACCATCTATCTTCCCATACCACCGCGAGATGCAGAGAAGATCGAAACTGCCGTCACGAATGAAAACGAGTCAGTCCGAAACATTGAACAGGCGCTTGTTGTGTGATAATCCAAATAGGATGTTTTTGCTGGAACTGAAACGAAACGCGTATGAACAACGGAGGGACACACAGTGAAAAGAGCGTGGAAGAAGTATCTTATGCTGGGCATGGCGATATATTGTATCGGACAAGACGCCAAGGCGAACGGGTACAAAATACTCTGCATGAAAGACACCGAGGCCACGTCCATGGGCGAGGCATTTGTAGCGCAAGCCGATAACCCCTCTGCCGTGACATTCAATCCGTCCGGCCTTCCCCAGTTACGCGGCAACCAGCTCAATATCCAGTCCACGTTTGCAGAGGAATACACCGATTACACTTCCCCGCTCGGACAAAAGACCCACAACGTTGACGAGTTGCAGGCTGTGCCTTCCTTCTTCTTTACAAGCGACCTGGGTACTGAAAATGTGGGGGCCGGTATCGGAATATCATTTCCCGACGGGCTTTCGAGCGAATGGGGCGAGAAAAGCTTTGCGCGCTACGTTGCAACCTACTCGCAACTGATGGTGGCTGACATCAGTCCGGCGGTCGGCGTCAGGGTGAACGACAAACTTATGATTGGTGCCGGCTTGGATTACTACTATTCAACTGTTCAGTTCGACAGCATGGTGAATCCGGCATTTCTGGGCGGACCGTCCGGCTCGCCTGACGCGCAAAGCCGACTCAACGGCGATGGGAGCGCCTGGGGCGGAACACTCGGCGCAATTTACGAAATAACTCCCCGCAACAGGGTTGCCGTTGCATATCATCTTCCGTATCGGATTGGTTACGACGGAACCTATAATATGCCGAACCTCATGATCCACTCCGATGTCGGAGCCACTATAGACTATCCCGCAGTGGCAGTCGTGGGTTATGCATTCAAACCGGACGACAAATGGACATTTGAATTTGACGTTGACTGGACTGACTGGAAGTCTGTTAACGACATTGTGATTCACTTCAACACGCCGGGCATGCCGGACGTTGTGCAAGCCCAGGATCTCAACGATACCGTCGCACTCAAGCTTGGCGCGCAATACAAGTACTCCCATAATCTCACCCTCCGCGCGGGCTACATCTACAACCAGAACGCAACAAGCGAAACGACATGGCGGCCCAGCCTGCCGGACTCTGATATGCAGTTTCTCACGGGGGGCTTCGGTTACAACTTCGGCAATGTCACCGTGGATACCGCGTTGCAACTCGTCTACTACGAAAGGAGGACAATAGAAAACAACATTAATCCAGTCATCGACGGGACGTATGAGACGATTGCCCCATGCGCTTCCGTTTCCGCAACATATCATTTCTAACCGCATGAAGGAGAGATCGAATGAATATCAAGAATATCGATTCCGACAAACACACGCTGCTCGATTTCCTGAAATCCGACGATCCTGATCTTTTTGCAAAAGCCGGCACATTCACGGCTTTTTTAGACGACTGGAAGAACAAGGGCACATATTCATATCACCGTCTCGTCACGTCAGCGTGCTGTAATACTACTACGATCAGGGATGAGTCCGCCGGCACGGACAGGCCGATGATCGTACTGGCCTCAAACACCTATCTCGGGCTTAACACCCGCCCCGAGGTAGTGGAAGCGGCAAAACAGGCGCTGGACAGATACGGGTCCGGGTTGTGCGGTTCTCGGTTCTTGAGCGGAACATATGATCTTGTCGTGGAACTTGAATGCAAGCTTGCCGAGTTTGAGCGCCGGGAGGCGGCGATGGTCTTCACCACGGGTTACCAGGCCAACGTGGGAACGATTTCCGCCCTGATGCGGCCCGGTGACCTGGTTGTCATTGACCGCCTCTCGCATGCCAGTATCGTTGACGGATGCCGGCTCTCGAATTGCGAATTACGCACGTTCAGACACAACAACGTAAAACACCTGGCGCAGGTACTTGAACGTCATGCGTCAAAAAGCGGCGGCAAGCTTATCGTGGTGGAGGGAGTTTACAGCATGGACGGCGACATCACGCCCCTGCCCGAGATAGCCAGACTGGCGCGAAAGTTCGGCGCAAGGCTTATGGTTGATGAAGCACATGGAACAGGGGTGCTTGGCCCGACGGGCCGCGGCACTGTCGAACATTTCGGCGTCGAAAAAGACGTGGACCTCATCGTTGGTACTTTCAGCAAAGTGCTCGGCGGGACTGGCGGATATATCGCAGGATCGCGTGAAGTGATCGAATATGTCCGGCATTACGGCAGATCCTACATGTTTTCCGCAAGCCCGGTCCCGTCTACTATTGCCGCTGTATTGAAAGCCCTGGAAATATTGCAAAACGAGCCCCAGCTGCGCGACCAGCTATGGAAGAACGTCGGCTATTTTTATGCCGGGCTCAAGAAGCTGGGGTTCACCGTCTACCCCGATCCGCCCGAATCGGCTATCCTGACAATACCCATTGGAGGGGACGAAACCGTTAGAGACATGAGCAAGAAGCTCTACGAATCAGGCTTGTTCGTGAGCTTGGTCGCGTATCCCGCCGTTCCACCCGGTCAAGGCAAGATACGGGTGAGCCTCTCGTCAAGTCACACGAAAGATAATCTCGATACAGCACTGGAGATCCTCGGCACTGTGGGAAAACAGTTCGATATAGTGTGGCAACGGGGTCGGGAAACTCATAGCGAACTCCTTGCTGCAACCGCATGACACACATTTGCATACGCCGGAACCGGAGAAAGGCAGTTCAGCATGAGCATGACCGCTGAAGTTCTTTCGAGCATCGACAGCATTGATGAAGACAGATGGAACGCCATTGTCGGGCATAATAGGCTCATCTGCCGGCACGATTATCTTCGCGCCGTCGAAGCTTCGCAAATCAATGACTGCCGGTATTTCTATCCCGTTGTGTACGAAAACGGCGAAATCGTCGCGCATACGTGCGTCTATTTCATCAGCACGGAACTCGATTCGTTCTCCCAGGGACTGGCAAAAAAAACAATCACGGGAATAAGGAGAGCCTGGAAGAGTTTTCTTATGCTGAGATCGGTGGAGTGCGGCACTCCCGTGGCGCTTGGAACCACGATCTCGTTCAGGACTGGCATAGATCGCAAGGAGGCGCTTTCGCTGATAGTGCAGGAAGTTGAAGGGATCGCCGCCAACCTCGGGGTCGGGGTGGTTCTTTTCCGGGACTTCTACGCGGATGAACTCTCGTTCTTCGATGCGTTCCTCGCCTCCGGATACAGGCGGATCTACAATCTGCCGGGTTCGCGTCTCACAGTGAGATGGAAAAGCATGGAGGATTATCTGCGATCCCTGCGCAGCCAGTACAGGTATCGGGCAAAGAAGAGAATTGCCACCTTTGGCGATAAAGGCGGTGAAATGGAGCTTCTGCATGACTTCGGGCAGCACGCCGGGGAGCTTGCAGCGCTCTGGAGAAACTCCTATGACCGGGCCAAAGAGTATAGACGTGAAATCCTGCCTCCGGTTTTCTTCGAGCGCATTGACTCCTGCCTTGGCGGCAGGTCTTCAACGCTTGTGGCCAAGGTTGACGGGAAACTTGCCGGCTTTGCCCTGCTTTTGCACGACGATGAAATCCTGGACTGGGTCTTCTGCGGTTTGGACTATGCCTGCAATGAGACATATTGTATTTACTTCAATCTGCTGTACAACATCGTGAAGACGGCGATCGAAGGAGGTTTCAAGGCTGTCGATATGGGCATTACGACTCCTCTGGCAAAAATGGAAGTGGGCGCGGAAATCGTACCTCTCTATATGTACATGAAGCATCTTAATCCGATCATGAATAAGATTGTTCCGAAAGCCTTCGAAATGATGACGCCGGTGAATATTCCCGCGCAAAGAAGGGCTTTTGCCGACCACCCCGCAGAACCAGCGACTAATACCATGGGATCAACTGCATGACAGCCGCGCGCAAGCTATATCCCATGTCGAAAGTCGATCCCGCCGACACAAGGATGGATCTTATCTGCGTGTCGGTACGCCTCGTGCTTGTCTATCTCCATGAAAGGTACACTCCGGCGGTGGTTGACGAATTCATATTCCAGACAAATATGAATCGAGATTATCTGGAGGACAATAGCAACTGGATAAGCCTGCCGTATTACTACAAACTACTGGATAAGCTTGTTGAGTTTACTGGAAACCCGAATGCGCCTTTTGAAGCGGGCCTCTATGCGAGCGAACGCAACTGTCTCGGCGCATTGAATCTGCTCGTGGCTCAGCTCGGCACTACAGCCAGCATGTACCGAATCAGCGCCCAGATGCATCCCCGGTGGAGCAAAGTCAACGAGTGGAAGCTCCTCAAGATGGACAGGAACACGGCAAGGATCTCTGTCCGGAACTTTTCGCTTCCACAGAACAAGAACAACTGCCTTTGCATCAAGGGTGTGCTTGCCTCAATGCCCAAGACGTTTGGGCTTCCCCCGGCACAAGTGATTGAGACCGAGTGCGCGTGCGATGGCGCAAATGCCTGTATATACGAAATTGCGTGGATAACGCCGCCCAAGCGGAGCATGGCCTTGGTAGGCCTGCTAGCGGGCCTTGTTGTCGGCTGCGTTACTTATGCATTCAATTTGTCATTACTGATATCAGCCCTGCTTGGAGCTATCGGATACTTGATGGGCAGGTTCTTCGATATAAATGCCGAACTGCACAGGGTGTACCGGCATGATGCTGAAAAGGCGGACTCGCTCCAGACGGCCATGCAAGACATGGAATCGCTCAACCAGAAACTTCAGCAGAAGGTTGAAACCCGCACTGAAGAACTGCAAAATGCCAACACGGAACTGGCCCGGACATTAAGCGAACTGAAGAATAGCGAGGAAAAGAAAATCGTAGCCGAGAAGCAGGCCGTGGTTGGCGTCCTTGCGGCTGGCATGGCCCATGAACTGAATACACCCATAAACGCCATCCGTCTGACGACCCAGTCCTTGCGCGAAGATCTGGCGCACGAAAGTAAATTCATCTCGCAGCTGGATATGGTTCTGCGGGTGACCGACCGCTGCAAGCGCATAATTGACGATGTTCTATCCCTCTCGCGGGAACCCAGGCAGGAACGCAATGTCAGAATCGAAGAAATCGTCGAGACATCCGTTCGGCTATACGAAACCGAGCATCCCGATTCGATCAGGATCGCACAGCATATCGAGCCGAACCTGCCTAACCTCTTTCTTGACAAGCTGCAAATGCGGCAGGTCATGCTCACTCTTCTCAAGAACGCCGCCGACGCCATGAATGATCGCGGCAATGTGGAAGTCAGTCTTGCAAGGGATGGTGACAGGATCGTCTTGAATGTGAAAGACAGCGGCTCCGGCATAAAGGAATCCGACCGCCTGCGGATATTCGATCCGTTTTTCACCACAAAGCCGGTTGGCAAGGGAATGGGACTGGGCCTTTCCATTGCCTATCAACTGGTGCAGAAGAACGGCGGAACGATTGACGTTATGAGCGAGGAGGGTAAAGGCACTGTTTTCACCGTACGATTTCCGATCCCATAAGGTCGGCGCGCCGGAACGTAGTCCCCTCCGACAGCAAACCAAAAGAGAGTGGTTGCCTTTGAGCATAATTATGAATATGGACAGCGTAATTTTCTATGATTACGATTCAATATACCGAAAGGCAATGTACATGAAAAGTACGCAATCTGAAAGACGGGAAGAGGTTCGTCATGGCAGATGACAGGAGACATGCTGACAGCAGCATGGAAGCCGTTGAGCCGATCCGGGTGCTCCTTGTCGATGACGACGCCGACTCTGGCGAAGCGACAAAACAGGCCCTTGCGAAAAAGGGGGTGCTTACCGAGGTCCTGCTCAATGCAGAAGACGCGCTTGAACGCCTGAAGACAGGCGATTTTGACATCGTTGTGACGGACATCCGTCTGCCGGGCATGAGCGGTGTGGATCTCCTCAAACATATCAGGATCGACAAACCTGTTTTTCCGGTGATCCTGATCACTGGTTATGACAGCCTCGATTCAGCAATCCAGGCAATACGATGCGGAGCCCATGATTATATCCTGAAGCCGCTGGGCACGATCGAAGACCTGCTTATTCCGATCCATAGGGCCGTTTTCAATTACAGGATCCTACTTGAAAAGGAAAGGCTTGAACAGACATTGCGCTTGTCCGAAGAACGCTGGAAATCGCTCGTGGATAACGCGCCCAATATTATTGCCATCGTCGATCGTGAAGGAACCATCAGCTTTATCAATCGCCTTGTTACGGTGCCCGACACCAAGGTCGTTGTCGGCACACGTATCTATGACTGGCTGGAGCCCAAATACCATGCCCTTGCGCGTGATGCGGTTAAAAAGGTGTTTTTAACGGGCAAACCCGGAACTTACGAGGTCGAGGGCCGTGGAGCCGGTGAGAGCAAGGCCTGGTATGACGTCAATGTCAGTCCCATCATGACGAACGGCGAAACAACCGCCGTGACTCTTATTGTGTCGGACGTGACCCAGAAGAAACTATCGGCGGATGTGCTGGAGCAATCGCATCGCGAACTCAGGGAGGTGTGGAAACGTTATGTTGACTCTGAGGAAATCCAGCGCCGGCGGCTGGCGACAGAACTGCACGATCAGATAGGCGCCTCGCTGAGTCTGCTTGGCATGACCATTTCGTTCCTGCGGACCAGACTGTCGGAGGATGCGGGCAAGGTTGTGCAGGAACGAATGGACGATTGCGTGAGCCAGATCGACAAGATGGCCGAATGCGTCAGGGATGTGATGTCCGATCTGAGACCATCGGTATTGGACGATTACGGGCTTGCCGCTTCCTTGCGGGTATGCGCGGAAAAGTACTCCAAACATACCGGTGTCCGGTTCGATCTCCAGAACAATTGGAACGTGCGCCTGCCCCCGGACATTGAAACCACCCTCTTTAGAATAGCACAGGAAGCCATTACGAACGTTATGAAACATGCCCGCGCCACAAACGTAAGCATTGTTCTCAGTTCGGACGAGACAGGAAGGAAGATGGAGATTTCAGATAACGGCATGGGGTTCGATCTTGAACCAGGCCGCGACAGGAATAAGAATCGTGGATGGGGATTGATCACAATGCGGGAGCGCGCGCAAACCATCGGCGCTTCGTTTACGGTCGATTCCACCCCGAAGAAAGGAACGAAGATCACCGTCACAATCGAAGATCTGCATAGCGTGCAAAATGCGCGACAAGCTGGGGAGGAGCGCGATGCGCAAAACCGACATAACAACGAATGATAGAATGGGGCATTCCGAAAAAGGATGCGATGATTGCATAAAAGTGCTTGTCGCCGACGACCACCTGGTCGTTCGTGACGGCCTGAAACTGATTCTCGAAGGCGACGGCAGGATGAAGGTCGTCGGCGAAGCCAGCGACGGAAAGACAGCGATAGATTTAGCGATTCAACTCCGTCCCGATGTCGTTATCATGGACATCTCGCTTCCCGGCATCAGCGGGATAGACGCGACAAGCGTCATATGCGCAACGTGTCCATCCATACACGTGATCATGTTGTCCATGCTGGCGACGATGGACTATGTTCACGCCGCAATAGAAGCCGGCGCAAGAGGCTATGTGCTCAAGGAATCTGCGGGCAAGGAAGTGGTGCAGGCTGTTCACGCAGTCTGTCGCGGCCACCGTCATTTCAGCCAGAAGATCGCCGAGAGCATGGCTGACGATTTCATGGGCAGGAAACACATTTCCCGCGAAACGAACCGGTTCGATCTTCTAAGCGTACGTGAGAAAGAAGTCTTGCGCATGGTTGTCAGCGGGAAGACTACCGAGAACATTGCGCAGCTTCTCAATCTTTCGCCAAAGACAGTTGGGACATATCGTAGCCGCATCATGCATAAGCTCGGCGTCTCGCGTGTCGCAGATCTTGTGAGGTCCGCGCTCACCCAGGCTCCGCATCTGTTCAGGTAGTACTGCGGTTCGGTCCATTGGCCTACATGGCATGGTACAGGATAGCACAGTGTGAAAACGCACCGAGAAAACGTTGCACCATATGGTGAAAGAGGAGGACAGAGTAAACAGAGCTCAAATCCATCAACAACAACTTTGAAGCAGTGAATGTTGTGATAAACTGAACTTGCCGCAAGTATCTGCCATTGTGTCTCATTCATATAGAAGCATGCGACATTATGGCGACATACAGGCTCAAGCTGGGACATGTATAAGCCGGAAACAAGAAAAGAGCGGCGGGAGTCGATCGAGATCTTGCCACACCCCTGACTGCTCGCCGTTGTGAAAGAACTCCTCCATCAGATTGACAAGTGACCTGATCGAAAGCGTAAAATATGAAAGGCCTCCGCCGCTGTTGGCCTTTCCACATACTTTAAATTGTTGTCTATCTAGTCTGTCTTGTTAAGTGTGGATACCAAGTTACAGCATGGCTCCGCTTTGGATCTCCTTCATTCTTTCATCATTGACGTAAAAGGGCGGTCTGTCATTCCGCCGCTTCAAGCAATCGAACCAAATCAACTCTAAGAACTTCTCCAAATCGCTTCGACATGCTGCCGGTCTCGGCGTGGAGCATACCGCGTATCACGGCTGGCCGGTGCAGTTTCTGCCGTCGGGAGAAGACCGCCACACGGAGCAAACTTTCAATCTCCTTAAGTCATGGACTACCGTACTCTTGCTCAAGGAAAGCTCGTGCGCGATTGCCTGAAGTCGTTTCCCGTCTTTGTAGGCCGTGAAGACAGCCTTCAAAGGGAAAGATTTCCCCTTTTTGTACCCTTTTTGACACTTCAAAGAAATGAAAGAAGTTGAATGATGGCTATTTATCGTTGATTTACTGGGGTTTTTAGTGGTGCTCGGGACAGGAATTGAACCTGCAAGCCTTGCGGCGTCAGCACCTCAAGCTGGTGTGTTTGCCAATTTCACCACCCGAGCAGAAAAGATACGAAAGAGATATACCAGTACCGGACTGGATTCAAGTCATTTTGAGGAATGTTATCTTTCTTCTCCCAATCTGAAGAAAAGCGCGGTTTCGCTGCCATCTGTATTCAGTCGGAATGAGCCCGCTTTCATGGAGCCAACCGCATCGGCGATAGCCTTGGCGGTGTCGAGCGCCTTGCGTTGTTCGATCGCAGCATCCGAGGAACCTCGTCCGCTCACCAGTGTCACCAGCGTAGCGACGGCTATGACGTCCTTTGCAGCCTTGCTTGTGGCTGCAAGATTGGCCCACGCATATGCCGATACTGGTTTTGCAACCATCCCGTTCAGCCATGCCGCATCTGCTACATCGTTTGTCCCGCGCCCAGTCTGCGCCTGCATCAGTTTCTTGAGCGAAGCCATGTTACTGGAGAAAATGAGCCAGCCGTCACTTGCGGCAAATGCAGCCCTTTCTTCTGATTTCATGCTGTCGTAAACACCCCATCGCGTGCTTTCCACAACAATCATCGGATGCCCGTCGACTTCAGCGCGGTTTGGAATCAGCGCCCAGCCATACTGTGAGTTCAGCTTGTCCAGTGTTTCCACAACCAGATCCAAAACCTTGTCGCCTTCCTTCATTTGTGCCCCAATCACGATTGTCGGGACTTTAACGCCAAGGATTCGACCGCTGTGTTCGGTATTAAGAAGCGCCGCGAAAAATGGACTGTTCTCCACCATTCCGCTTCTCAGCGTCAGTACAATGGTTTTCAAGTAAGCCGGAGTGGCGGAGCTCGACAGTCCAGCCTCGACAAACGAGGCAGGAAAAATGGCAAAAGCGCTGGGAGAATCTCCCAAAATGCTGCTTAATCCTTTCGCGCAGGCGTCACCGATCTTGTTCGTATCAGCCGGAGTGAAGTTACCCTTCACCCAACCCGTAAGGCTGTTCCCTTCGTATGAACTGATGCCGAGTCTCACTACCTGAGATCTGGCTGAGAGGCCATGGAATCGTTGAATCAGCCATCCTCTGTCGGAACAGTCCTTATCGGGCGAAGACTCGATAATTCTCTGTATTTCGCCCGTGATTTGTCCGCCCTGTCTGGCTCTATCCATGATAGACTTATAAGTCACTTCCCGCCAGCCTGCGTACTGTCCTTGCGCTTCTTCGACCAGATACTGCACGCCGAGACGATCCCGTGAGAAGCAGCCCAGCAACATTCCTTCGTAAACAGCCAGCGACAATCTCTCGCCTGAGTCATCTTCCTTTGTCTTAAGTGTCCATATCTTCTGGCCTCCGCGTATACGAACGGTTTCAAAATCGCACATCAAGCTCGACAACAAACCCCATCTCAGGAGCTGGCCATTGCCGCCCCCCCAGCTCACCAGCACCCAGGCGGGCTCGCGTGATTCGCCGAACGACGGCACATAAGCTATCAGCGTCTTGCGACTCGCGAATCGCCGGATCAAATCGTTGGTCACGCGGTCTTCGACAATCTTGTTGATGTCATTCGTTTTGACGCCACACGCGGCAAGCGCATTGAGCGTCAGCGGATTCTTCGCCAACCGCTGCCATCGCTCTGCAAGCTTGTCATGTTCGCTGACAAAGATCGCGTTGGATGGTATCGCTTTGTAAAGTCGTCCTGGCTCATATGAAAAATGGAAGACCCACCATATAGAGAGTCCGACAAACGCAATGAGGATGATCCAGAACAAAAGCCTTTTCATAATATGATTGTATTTCTACTGCTTCACAGGAATTTCGATCGAACCGATCAGTTCCTTCACATTCAACATGCCGTGCTTCTTCAGGTATTGCTCGATGCCTTCGATGACGCTGCCCGGTGTTGTCGGATCGGTGAAATTTGCGGTGCCAACGGCCACTGCAGAGGCGCCGGCAATCATAAGCTCTATCGCGCTCCTCGCATCCGTAACACCGCCGATTCCGATGACCGGAATTTTCACAGCTTTCGCCGCTTCCCACACAAGTTTCACCGCCACCGGATGAATCGCCGGACCCGAGAGTCCGCCAACCACGTTCGCCAATACGGGACGCCGCGTCTCGATATCTATGACCATTGCCGGCAGCGTATTGATCAGCGAAATCGCGTCTGCGCCGCAATCCTCGGCAACACGCGCAAATACCGCAATGTCCGGCACGCTCGGCGACAGCTTGGGAATCAGTGGAAGTTTAGTCTTCTTGCGCACTGCCGAAATGACTTCCGCCATCCGTTTCGGATCCGTTCCGAAGGCCAAGCCGCCTTTCTTGATGTTGGGACAAGAGATATTGATCTCCAGTCCGCTGACACCCTTTACACCCTTAAATCGTTCAGCAACTTGTTCATATTCCTTGATCGTTCGCCCCCAGATGTTGACAATGACAGGGACATCGAAGCGCCGCAGGAACGGCAGGTATTCGGCGATGAATCTCTCAGCGCCGGGATTCTGGAGTCCGATCGCGTTCAACAATCCGCCGGGGACCTCGACCGTTCTTGGCGTAGGATTGCCTTCCCATGGTTCGGCGCGAATGCCCTTCACCACAATCGCGCCTAGCATATCGAGATCAACAAGATCGGCGTATTCGGGACCGTAACCAAACGTGCCGGAAGCTACCATCACCGGATTCTTCATCCGTATCCCGCCGATATTCACAGCCATCTTTGGCGTCTTATTCATTTGTCACTCATCAACACCGTTCTACGCTCGGACTGCTTTTAAAAGTCCATCTGATCCGCAAACATAAAATTCGAGGCTGATTTCTTGCGTTCCTACCACACAACCTGCCGCGCTTCAAAAACCGGGCCTTCCTTGCAAATCCTTGCCCAGACTTCGCGCCCGTCATCAAGCCTTATTCGCTGCACACAAGCAAGGCAAGCACCTACCCCACATCCCATGTGCTTGTCAAGAGACAGCCAGGCAGTCCAGCCATTCTTGATCGCCCGCTGCCCCACTGCTTTCAAAAGTCCATCCGGCCCGCAGACATAAAATTCGGGTCTAATCTTTGTGGAAGCGGCTTTACGCCGCGATCTATCGCGGGATAAACCCGCTCCTACATCTGCCCTCGCTACTGCACCCGCCAACCAGGCATCGAGCACATCCGTTATCAATCCTCTTTCCCCAAGCGAGCCATCCATCGTCGCTATCCTGACTTTCCATCCAATTCTTTTGAATTCGCTCGTGCAAAGCACATCCGCCGCCTTTGCCCCGCCGACAAACACAATGCCTTTTGTCTGCATCCGCTTGGCAAGAAAGAGAAGCGGCGCCACACCGTAGCCGCCAGCGACAAGCACAGGGAAGCTGCTCTTGCGATTCAGAGGGAAACCATTGCCAAGCGGCCCGATCAGGCTGAGCTTGTCGTCCTTCTTTATCGCGGCCATCGCGGTTGTGCCGCGCCCGATCTGTTTGTACAGAATGGAAAGAGATTTGCCCTTTGCACCATAGATGCTGAACGGGCGGCGCAGCACTGCATTTTCAAGCCCCGGAACGCGGGCATGCACGAATTGACCCGGTTTCGCCCGCGACGCTATCAATGGAGACTGAAGCACAAGCAACCTGTAGTTGCCGCATAGCTTCGTGTGGTTTATCACCCTCGCCTGTTCTATTTTCATCATGGACCAATTTCCAATCTGCGATTTGCACTGTATTCTTTTCGGCAAACGAATCACAAATCAAATTTCACATGCATGTTTCGCGGTGGTTTGTCTCTGCAATTCTGATTTGGAGTAGATAATTGACGCACAGCGCATTTCCGATGGACCGGCATCAGCCGCATACGCCGGTTCGGCTGCATGGGCGTTCCGTGCAGATCGAATCTATCAAATGTCCCTGCTCGTCCATGATCACGGTCACAGCGCCGGTTTGCGAAGGGGTCACGCCGTCAGGAATGCCCCATTTGAACATGGCCGGCGGCTGACACTTGCCCATGGGTATGGCGTATTGCCGATCTTCCAGCATCACCTGACGCACGACATGATCGCATCGCCATCCGCTCAACATGACACCATTCTCGAAGGCAAACGCAGATACGCTGCCATGCGCGTCGTGACGCGACGCGTGATTGCACATGATGAAGCCGAGAGACAATTCATGCCCGGCGATGACACCGCCCTGTAATTCCATGCTCAGACGCGATGCCGGCTTTCCGAAACAAGTATCCAGCGCCGCCGCAACGGCGGGAGCATTGGTTCCATCAACGGACACATGCCCATCGAAAACGATAGTCGGAGTTTTGCCAACATGATAGCGTTCGCGGTAAGCACTCATGACCGGTGCTGGCGTTACGCCTTCTACAAAACACAGCACATGGAGACGATGCGGCACGACACGGCGATACGTTTCCATTTGCTCGACCAGCAGACGCGACGAATCACCCCGATCAAGAAACAAATATGCCACGGTCGAACTGTTGGCTGGATAGCCGCCCGCCGCCGTTTCTGTGGCAGTTGGAGTCCAGGCAATCCACACTACTCCCGTTGCAACGGCAAACAACATTACAACTCCAACCACTGCGAATGCGCCGCCACGACGCAAGAGAGCCAATGCTGCTATGATCGAAATGATTGCGCCTACCAGCATCCACAGGCGCGTATTGCCATTTGTCGTTGCGCCTCCCGGAGTTACCATTCGCAGGACCGGGCCGCAAGAGGTCTTCCCGGCGTCATCCGTGGCAACTGCAACGCCGGACAGCGGTCCATTTGTCTGAGCAGGGAGCGTGCCGTGCCAAGTTGTCGGTTCGTACTTGCGGGCAAGATCAACCGATTGCCCTTGAACCATGAGTTGCCGCCCGGCTACCGAGAAACGGATGATTCCACGCGCTGCGAGGTCCGGCGGCACATCCACCTTTTCGGCTTCAGGCGGTATTTCTGTGCTGTACCAGAAACGAACGTCCTTCACGAAACGATTCTGATCGAGGCACGTCGCATTAACAGAAATCGGCACATCCTGTCTCATTGGCAAAACATCAGGCAACGCCGGCCCGCTGACTTTGATGCTGGATTGTTGCCCCAATGTATAAATCCGTTTGACCTGGCCGGAATCTGGGCTTGAGACGGTGATTGTCAAATCATTCCCGGACTCCGCTTTTGTTCGCTGAAGTCTCCAACGAAAGACTGCCCATGCCAGGGGTGTCCCATTTGGCCGAGCTTCTATGGCCGGATAGCTCAGCGGCTCCGGGCCACTTGTGATTGCCATTCCTTGGGGAACGTCGAGCGAAGCGGTAATGTTATGGCTGGTCAGTGGAAAGCAGCAGCCTCCTATGAAACCGACCTTGCAGGTCAGTTCCATCACGCCGTTGGATTCCGGCGTGACGACGATTTCGGGTTGTTGCATGTGCGCGCCGAAAAGATTAGTCTCCTCGGACTGCGATTCGACGGCCAGCGTCGCAAGTGCGAAGAGCGCACACATTGCACTGGTTCGTATAGATTGAAAAGTAGTCATGGTTTTTCAGCACCCTTATTGCCGAGGCACCAGAGCCATTTGCTGCCTCGGATGTAAAGCCTGCCATCGGTCATTGCTGGAGTGGCATCCACGCCGTCGCCGAGTGAACACATGCCGATCTTCTGATAGGTGCGATCGGTCTTGATGATCAACGAGGTGCCGTCGCGGCCCATTGCATAAAGTCGGTCACCGCTGGAAATGAGAGAGGCGTAACATCCGGGAGAATCATTCACCCAAATCCTGCCGCCAGTTTCAGCATCCAGACACGTCAAGCGACCGGCGCCTGTGGTCATGAAGTAAAGTCCGTTGACCACGATCGGACTGGCTGTATCGCTCAGTTGTCCGGCCGTGTATTCCCACAGTTTCTCCGCATTCCCGTGAACCTTGTGACAGAGCAGTTTAGAGCCGGTGTTCACGGAGTAAATACGTTCTTTCCACCACGCTGGAGTGGGGGCGACTTCACCCGTGGCACCGTCCACATCCCAGATGACGTGACCGGTTAAATCATAAGCTGTCGTCGAGCCGTTGGCATTGGCGACAATCAATGGCTTCCCATCGGCGTCAGAAACAACCATGAGTGAAGACCATGACGCACCTCTCGAACGCTCTACATTCCACTTTATCTGGCCTGTCGTTGTTTCCACAGCGAGCACCCGTCCGCTTGCATGGTGGTCAAACTGAACGCAGAGGAGGTTGCTGGCGATGCTAGGCGAGGATGCGAAGCCGTAGCCGATAGTCGGCCTTCCCAGATACATTTGCCATAAAGGTTTGCCGTCTGGCGAGAAAGCCGCAAGATCGCCTGTTCCGAAAAGGGCATATACGCCCTTCTCGTCGCAGACCGGGGTCGGCATGGCAAGCCCATAATCAGAAACCGGCGGCAGAGGCGTGCCATTTCCGCCATCCGCTACTACTTGTCGCCAGAGGAGATGACCGTCTGCGGCGTCGAAAGCCAGCACGGCGCGTTCCTTGCCGTCGCCTTCGGTAACATAGATTTGCTTTCCCCAGAGCACCGGCGAGCTGACTCCGCTCATCTTCAGAGGCGTCTTCCAGAGAACGCCAGTGCCGCTGGTGCCATCCCATAGAATCGGTGCGTTGGTCCACGGTGAAATGCCGGCGTTCGGACCGCGGAAGACATTCCAAGTTGATGAATTGCCGACCTCATGCCCGTAGGCACATGCCGCACTGCACACAATCGAAAGCATCCAGTATTTCAGTTTCGCCATAAACCCTTACGTTTCTAAAACACAAAGGAGTGTCCGTTTACTCTGTCAAGCAAAACGCCGGGTCGCCGAACAACACCGAGGACGGCGCGTCAACTTCGATGGCGTTGTCCGAGTCCTTGCCGCGATCCGCCTCGGATTGCTTGTCTTTCCAATTGGTGTAGCCCTGCCACTTGGCTTCGATCATCGCCTGACCGATGGTCATCTTCTTGTTCAGGAAGTTGTCCCAAAAGAGAACGCATTGATCAGCTCCCGGGCCTTTGGGCGCATAACGCCAGAAGCAAATTGACTGGCATTTGTTCGGAGCCATGAATGCCATCGCCCCGGCATGAATCGCCGAGGTCGGGAGATAATCGTCATTGCTCTTGAACGGAGCAAGCACGCAGCCAACGTTGCAGCCGATGACATAGGCAACGGTCGGCGCTTCGAACTTGAGATGCTTGCGAAACTCCGGGCCGGTTGCCATGAAGTTCTTCATGTCTTTTCCGGTGCGGCCTGACTCGATCCGCATGTACGGCGGATCGCCGTGGGCTATGTATTGGATTGTTCCATATGTGCTCGTCATCCCGAATAGATCTGGCGCTGCCTCACCTTTGCTGTCTGCCTTGGTTTCATCCCGAGGGAAAAGGTATTCGGTCTTCATGTCAGTCTTGGCAAACACGGCCTGAACCTCGCTTGCAGGACAGAACGGCGCATCCGGCGAAGCGGCGGGTCCACCTTCGTCAGGTTGATTCAACCGATGGCCATCAAAGACGATGGCTTTCTTCTCCCAACCCGCAGGCGCCAGCGACACATACTTTCCGCCGGGCAGGTATTCCTTGCGGAAGAACGTCTTCACGAGCTGCATTGTTGTATCCTCAACGCAGTCGCCCATGATTCTGCCGACAGCCAGATCGGGCTTCACGAATCGCGTGTAATCCGAATCGGTCTTCATCGTGGCATAAGGCGTATCCGCAGGCACATAATCAATCGAGATGTTCCAGTACACGTACTTGGAGTGCAGGTCTATGATGTAGTGCGGAACTTCGATTGAACCGCCAACTATGGCGAGGTATTTTGGCGTTCCGCCGTTGTCAGACAGGAACTTCTCGACGGCATACGAGTCATCCTTGACCTTCTGTATCGTAGGCTTGACAAACTCAAGCTTGGCTTTGTCGCCAGAGTCTCCCAAGCTCACGCCCAGCGCTTGCAGGCGAGCGCGATCGCCGGTGTAGTCGCCGCTCTGCACCAGTGCGTGCCGGTACGCAGCCAGAGGCGCAGTTGCCAGCGACAAGTATGGCCATTGAACGTTTGGATTCAGCGTGTCGTCTGTGTCATGGGGATTCGTCATGATCACGTAGTCACACTTCCTCTTCATGTCCGCCAGCTTCGACAGGTAGAACGTCCAGACGGCCTGTTTATCGGCGAGAGTGACAACATCTTTCACGGGAAGCTTAGCTGACGCCCCAACAACAATTGCTTGGCTGACTCCCAATGCTTTGAGTGTCGCCTTGTCGGGGTTCACAAGAATCGGTGCGGACATCAATGCGGCGCTTGGCGCAATCCAGAGCGCTTGCTCGTAAGTCGTCACCACGAATACGACGTTTGCGCTCTTCCAGTATTTCTTTGCAAGCGCGGCCGTAGCGGAGGCGGCATCTTTGCCGAGATCCTTTACGGCAATGGTGTCATGTGGAAGTTTGATTTCCAGCGTCCCTGTGCCGTCGTTAAAGATCAGCGGCGTTGCGCTGCCATCGGCATAGAAAGCCGGTACGGCACAGACCGCAACCAATGCCTGCCACTGCTGTCGTTCCAGATTCAGGACCAATGCCTTTTCAGGCGCGACCCGGCCACTGGACGATTCCACTGCGAACGTTCCCGACACTGCCAGCGCGAACAAAACGCAGGCAAGACCAACCCGTCTAATTATCTTCATGTCTTCCCTTTTCGTTACTGACTATCACAAACACACTCATGGCCACACGGCCATCTTTAGCAGATACAACCCGAATCCGATCAACAGCGCGCCGCTGCCCTTGGCAATCCAATCGCGGTATCGCGTCTTCTCTTGAAGCCGCTTGAGCCGCATTATGAAATCGGCGAATGCGCCGGTCAGCATCAGCGGCACAACGAAACCAACGGCATAGACGAACAGCAAACTCACTCCATACACCAACCTCGCCTTCACGGCCACATAGGTGAGAATCACCGCCAGGACAGGCGTTGTGCATGGAGTGGCCACCACACCGCCTGCCAGACCAAGAAGGAAGGTTTCCCAGATGCCTTTCCGTCCGCGTATCGGCAATTTCCCCAAACCAGGCAGTTTGAAGTCCACAACATCGAGACAGTACAAACCCATGACGATTGCCACGATTGCGAGGAACCACACGCAAACCTTCTGCAAGGGAGCGAGAAGGGTTCCCAAGACTGCCGCCAGTATGCCGAGGACAGACAACGTGATAACAATTCCAGCGGAGAATACGGCGCTGTACAAGATCGCGTTGCCGCGCTCTTTGCTTCGCGAGAATCCGCCGACGCATCCGATGACCATCGGCACAAGCGCGACATTGCAGGGGCAGAAATTAGTCAACAGTCCGCCAAGAAAGACCAGCGGGTACGCAATCAAACTTACATCGGACGAAAACAAACGGTCGGCCATGTGATGCAGTGAAGCGTCGTACCAAGTCATCCTTGTCTCCTGTTGACGAGTAAAGCCAGCGCTTAGAAATTAATGATTACATCGAGCTTGGTTGTGTAGCTTTCTTCTGCTCCAGCAGCGGTCGGAAAAGTCACCCATGTCTCGAACACCAAATGCCGTAGGATAGCGCCAGCGTCTCCAGTCATATCCTTCGTCGCCGGGCCGATCTTGACGCCTGGCGCAAGGATTGCATCGTGCCCATCGTTGACTTGAGTGACGTCGCCGCACAGCATCACGTTCATATCCGCGATGTCGAACGTGCGATCAAGGCCGCCGAACGCGCCTTTATTGTCCTTCTGGAACTCATAACCGGCGTGAACTCTGAGAAACCCCTTGATGTCATACGTCATGACGGCATACGGAAATACTTCGCCGTCCAGGTCTCTGTCGTCAGAGATGTTCGCAACACCCGCGCAGAGTCGGGGCAAGTCGGCGCCAAGATCAACGCCATACTTGGCCTGGAAGGTTGGATGCATGGTGGGGGTGCCGGTCGTTTGCCAGTCAGCGCCGACTTCAGCGTTCTTGAACAAACCATACTTGAATCCCACGGCGTTTTGCGAATCCATATCGTGCCCGAAGGTTTCCCAAGTCTGCAGAACCAGTGTCTGTTCCGAGCAAGTGTCCGCCGTCGGCGTGTTGTTCAACCCGGACGGCGACGCAAGAACCATGGTGGCTCCGCCCAACACCGCCGCAATTGCAAACACCGCCGTCTTACCTCGCATGTTTCCGACACTCATCGCTGATTCCTTTCGTTTATTCATCCGAACCATTCGGAAGAAACGGAGAAGACCATATATCTAGACAGCTAGATATGTCAATATGAAAACAGTGGGCTGTGCCAAGAGTCGCATTTGAGTCATCGCCGGACGCGGCTCGACGGAGTCTCGCCCTCCCGCGGAACGATGGCGCAACAGTAACAAGTTTGGTAGGGCGACGCTCCGCGGAGCCGCGAGAGCACAAATGGCAAGAAAGAGGATAATTACAATTTGCGGAATTGAATACGGGAGCAGCCGAGGTCTAGGCCGTCCGGCGTGGCGATACGCTCGGCGATCCGATAGACCACGGTCTGTCCTTCCCGTGAACACTCGACCACGCCCGCAAGGCGCATGCGGCCCAGGTGGTGCGAGACCCGCGCGGGCGTGAGTCCGGTCTGGTCGGCTATGACGGCGACCCGGCACGGCCCCGGAATCAATGCGCGGATAATGAGTATCCGCGGCGCCTCGCTCAGCACCTTCATGATGGCGGCGCACTCCTGCGGCACGCAACAGAAGCGTTTTACCATTGCAGCGCGTTTCTTTTTCAGAGTCTTCATTTCTCCGTAATATTTGCCTTCTTTAAGGGAAACATACAATCTAAAATGCGATGAAAGGAACAGACTTGCACGCGGCTGAAATATCTGGGAAGCTGCGTGGCCTTCGACGATGGCGGATCGGAAAGGGCGTATTTAAGCCGATTTATTAGAGGTTGCAAGAGTGAAGCCACAGGGCAGATATAAATACCGTGTTCTAGTTGCCGATGACGACCAGGAGGTTCGCGAAATGTTCCTGGCGGTCCTGTCATGCGATTTACAGGATTGCAGCGTCGACTTGGTCGTCAATGGCGCGGAATCCGTCGCAGCCTTTCGCTCAGCACACTATGGCGTAATTGTCACAGACGTTAACATGCCCGTGATGAGCGGGGAGAAGGCTTTTGAGGAAATTCAGAAGATATGCAATGAGGAAAAGCTGAAGATGCCGTGTTTCGTATTCTGTACCGGCTACGATCCTCCCACTTCACTGAAGAAGATGGTTGCCGAAAATCCCCGACACTGTATGTTGCGAAAACCAGTTGACCCAGATGATCTGGTACAGGTCCTGAAAAACCGCCTTGGCTTGTAATGGTCTGCCCACCGGCCCTACTCATATCGTAAGGCTTCGATCGGATCGAGCTTTGCGGCCTGCCGGGCAGGCCAGATGCCAAAAATCAAACCTATTGCCACTGAAAAAGTGGCTGCCATTATCACGGCGAAGGCAGTCACATGCGCCGGCAGCGGTTCAGGCAGCTTTCCCAGGAGTTGCGCAGTCCCTACTCCGAGCGCAATGCCCATCAATCCGCCGACCAGAGTCATTACCGTCGCCTCGATGAGAAACTGCGTCATGATGTCGCCCCTTCGTGCGCCAATTGCTTTGCGCAAGCCGATTTCGCGCGTGCGCTCGTTGACCGAAACCAACATGATATTCATGATGCCGACACCTCCCACCACGAGCGAAATCGCTGCGATGGAGCCGAGCAGCATGCCCATGATCCTGGTGGTCTTGCTCAAGGCTTGCTGCAGATCCGTCATGCATAAAATAGTAATAACGTCGTCAACATTTCCCGTGATCTTGTGGCGTCTGGCAAGGAGGCCCTTGATCTCGTCCTCGACCTGGGCAATCATCGCGGCATCGCGGACTTCGACATCCATTCCGTGAATGTAATCCTGGCCGTTTAGCCTGTGCATTGCCGTTGTGACAGGAATGACCACAACATCATCCATGTCCGTTGTCGTTGCTCCTTTCGGCGGCAGTATTCCGATAACAGTGAAACTGACCCTGTTCATTTTGATCGTCTTGCCGATGGGATCCGTTTCGCCAAACAGATTTTTCACAACCGTGAGCCCCAGCACAACAACCCGTTGCCGCGTCTCAATTTCAGCCTCGGTAAAAAAACGCCCCACCTGCGGGACAGAAGCATGTATCTCGGCATATTCGACCCCAACGCCAAGCACTTGGCTATTCCAGTTCTTGTTGCCATACACGAGTTGGGGTCGGGGCAACGCATAGACTGTGGGAGACGTGCTCTTGACCGCCTGTAATTGTGCGATCGCCTTCGTATCGTCAAGCGTCAGGCGCGAGACCGTACCAGCTGCCATGCGAACGCCATTCACTTTTCGAGATTCGGAAAAAACGTAAAGGAGGTTCGACCCAAGATAGGAAATCGAAGCTTTTATCGAATCTTGTGCGCCTTGCGTCACTGCGAGCATTGTAATGACGGCGGCCACGCCAATGAGAATTCCAAGCATCGAGAGAAAAGACCGCATTCTGTGGGCTATCATGGACGCGAACGCCTGACGCAAGTGATCCGTCACTCTTGCTTTGCTGCGGGACGTTCCCAGCGTCATGTTACGGCTAAATTCTTCCGCCTCTTCGGACTTTACCGCATCAACGGGAGGCACAGTTACCGATCTTGTGTCGGACACGATTTTCCCATCGCTCATGGCAATGATTCTTCCGGCGTGTTCGGCGATTTCCTTCTCATGCGTGACCATGACGATTGTCTTTCCATGGCGGTTAAGATCCTTGAAAATGGCGATGATTTCAGTCCGACTCTTTGAGTCGAGATTGCCCGTGGGTTCGTCTGCCATGATCATAAGCGGCTCGTTCACCAGCGCGCGGGCAATCGCGACCCTCTGTTGTTCGCCGCCGGAAAGCTGGTTTGGCCGGTGACTGGCGCGATGACCCAACCCAACCTGTTCGATTCGTTTGTTCGCCAGTGTCTTGAGATGACTTCTCCCGGAATAGATCAGTGGCAGGCAGGCATTCTGAACGGCGCTAAGCTTGGGTAGCAGATGGAACTGTTGAAACACGAAGCCAATGAGGTTGTTGCGTAATATTGCCAGTTCGTTGTTCGAAAGCCCGGTCACATCCCTGCCAAGCAGCATATATGAACCTGAATCAGGCCGATCCAGCAGCCCAAGGATGTGCATCAGAGTCGACTTCCCGGACCCTGACGCACCGATAATGGCAACGAATTCGCCCTGTTCGATTGTCAGGCTGACATTGTCGAGCGCATGAACAGCCCCTGCAGCATAGGACCTGGTTATGCGTCTCAGCTCTATCACTTGTGTTTTCCCCACGAAGCCGGCCGGCTGAACTGGAATGGATTGGATTGCGGACTGTTCATATCCTGAAGCGAGAAGTCCTTCTTTGAGTAGACGATTATGTCGCCCGCCTTCAAACCGCTGACAACTTCCACCTCACCGTCATTGGAGATGCCCGTCTCTATCTTGCGCTTTGTACCGTTCAATTCAGCACCGTCCTTGACATAGACAAAACTTTCACCTTTCGAATGAGTAATCACTTCGTCCGGTATCAGCAGAACATCCAGCTTATTGGTGTCGGTTATCTTTACTTCCGCACTCATTCCCGACCGGAACACGTCCGGCACCTTGTCGCACACGATGTCAACTTCGTAAATTGTCACGTTGTTGACCACTTTGGATTCGTATGAAATATGATCAACTCTTCCCGATGCCGTGACTTCAGGGTAGGCGTCGAGTCTGACTTCGGTATACTGCCCCTCCTTGATCTTTCCAACATCGGTTTCGTCAACGTTCGCATTCACAATCAACCGATCCGACAGGACGACAACGGGTGTGTCGGCGCTTATGGTCTGACCCGGTTCGATTTTGCTGACGATCACTTCGCCGTCAATTGGTGCTATCAAAGGTATCGGCTTATACACCTCTTTCCAGTAGTCCAGTTCCTTTTGGTCATGCGCCCTCGCGGCATCCAGGAGCGCAGCTCTTTCCGTGGAACTGAGCCATCCAATGATCTGCCCGGCCTTCACCTTGTCGCCTTCCTTAATCAGCAATTCCTCAAGTCGCCCGGCCGGTGGTTTGAGCTCAAGCCGGTTCTGAGGCGCAACCGATCCGGTCGTTGCTATGATGTCACGAATGCCGCCCCTCTTCACCACAAGCTCAACCGTGTGGACTTGCGGTTTATCTTCCTTCTTTCCGATCATCAAAAATACCGTAACACCGATTCCGGCCACGACAATCGTCAGGATCGCCCACAGGGCGATTTTACCAGTTAATTTCATTTTCGAGAGTCCCGCCTTTCGCGTGAATCCAATTCGCTTCAGCCGTTGAGACCTCAGCCTTTGCGTCGAGCAGACTGTTTTCAGCTGACGCATAGTCATCTTCGATTATTATCCAGTTGTCAAAAGATAGACCACCCGTCGAATACTGAGCCTCGCCAATTGTTGCGCGTTCTTTTGCCGCTTCAAGAAATTTCTCCGCCACATCCTCATCATCAGTTGCATTCCGGAGTTCCACCCAGGCAGATCTAAGTGCGATCAGAAGAGAATCCATTCCACTGCGCTCGTCTGCTTCGGCGGAGCGCTGCTGCGAAATTGCCTTCCGGACCTGCGCCATACGGTTCCCTCCATCGAAGATTGGCAGGGAGAGCGAAATCCCGATGTTCCATCCGCCATCTTTAGGAGGCCAGTCGCAACCGTTGTTACCGGCGTTGGCGCCGGCTTGAATCGTCGGCAGGAACCCCGCCCTTGCCGATTTGACACCCAACATCGAACCGCTGGTCTGGGCTGCAAGATATTTCAAGTAAGGGACATTTCTGACCAACGCCTCAAAAGCCGGCTCTTGCTGATCGACATCCACTCTTGCTGAATTTTCAACAACCAGCGTTTCGATCGAATTCGTCCAGCCCATCTGCCGCGCCAGCTCCGCCCGGCATATTGGCACATTTCGTTCTGCGCGGCCCACATCGGCGCGCGCCTGTGCGTACTTCGCCTCCGCGGTAAGAAGCGCCCCCTTGTGCTCTCGCCCGGCTTCGTAGCCAAGTTTCACCAGTCTCGCGCTCTGGTTTCTTCGCTCCATAATTCCTTTAGCAATGACCACTTGGTCCTGCGCCTTTGATAAGTTGATAAAAGCGTTTCTGAGCGATAACCTTATGTCGGATGATGATGACTGGTAGGTGAACCTGGACGCTGTGAGCTCTGCATCAGCCTGGGAGATTTCGTAATACGTCTTGCCTCCGTCAAAAAGCAGCTGACTGGCGGAGGCTCCATATGAGTAAGAATTTGTGGTGGGAGTTTGGTAATACCCTGATCTGCCTGCGTTTGCGCTGCCGCTGACTTGCGGCTCTTCACCGCTTTGCGCGATGGCTTTGTCATCCCCGGCCTGTATTATTTTTTCCTGGGCGGAAAGTAGGTTTGGATTATTCCTCGCCGTTTCCCTGACACAGGTCTTCCATTCCAGAATCGTCTGGGCGCAAACTCCGTTCGAGAAACAGATAAGGACAAGCGCCGACACATAGGTAGCGGACTTCACTGGCGAAAACCGCAATGAATGTACCCGTTTCATTTTTCCTGCTTGAAACTCTCCGCAATGCGCTTTGACAGTTCCCCACTTGGATCGCTCACAAATCTTTTGGTGATACTGAAGGCGGTCTTTCCGCTGTTTCGGGCTATCAGCTTCAGCCCATACTCAAAATCGTGGAATCGGACCGCGAAAATATTTTTGACGGATCGTTTTTCCTCGATGCAGAGGTCAACAATCGCCTCGAGCGCATCCCTTGTGAAAGACAATTGTACGCCTTGTTCCTTGTCGAACTGTTCGATGAATGTCTTAATTTCCTCTTTAAGGAGATCGCGCTGCTCCGATTCCATCTTCTTCATGAGCTCTGCCAGCGTATCGTGGGGCGATCTTATGGTATGTTCGTCCACATCGAAAGATTTTACAACCGTTGACGGCAGCTCGAACTTGAAATCCCTGAACACGTGTTCCAGCACCGTCATCAGCCCTCTCGCGCCAGTCTTTTCGTCATGGGCGAGGTTTGCCACAGCTCTCACAGCTTCGCGCGCAATGTTGAAGTCTATGCCGAATCCCTGGAAATCGTGCTTGTACTGCGACAGAATGCTGCCCTCGGAATGAAGCATGATTTGCTCCAGATCTTCAACCGACAGCGGATCGCACACTATGCGGATGGGAAGCCGGCCGGCGAATTCAGGCTCAAAGCCATAGTCAATGAAATCCCTCGTGCCGGCCAGTCGCAGGTAGTCGCTCTCGAGTCTTGCATCTGCCTGCCGTCCGGAAAAACCGATCTGACTCGAATGGATCCGGCGCATCACTTGATCCGCCAGTTTGTCAAACGCACCGCTTACGATGAAGAGAATGTGACGGGTGTTGATCGTCTTCTTTTGCGGATCGCGGCCTCTTTGCATGTCCATTATGGCCTGCATCTGGCCGAGCAGGTCGGTCTGGCTGAACATGTTCACGTCCGTTTCTTCCATCAGCTTGAGCAGGTTGATCTGCACGCCGCGACCGGAGACATCCTTGCCGATTGTGCCGGAGGCGGAGGCTATCTTGTCTATCTCGTCCATGTAAATGATGCCATACTGTGCGAGTTCTATGTCGCCGTTAGCCGCCTTTACAAGATCGCGGACGAGATCCTCGACATCATGCCCGACATAACCGGTTTCCGAGAACTTCGTTGCGTCGGCCTTCACAAACGGCACACCGATCAGCTTGGCAATGCAACGCATAAGATATGTTTTACCGACTCCGGACGGTCCAAGAAGAATGATGTTGTGCTTGGCATATTCTTCTTCGCCGAATTTCGGGTCCTCGATGCAGCGTCTTACGTGGTTGTAGTGATCGCAAATCGCCACGGAAAGCACCTTCTTGGCCTCGTCCTGGCGAATGACAAACCGGTCGAGATAATCGCGGATATCGCGCGGCTTGAGGTTGAACTGGCGGATTTTGTTGAGAGTTTCCTGGCTTTGTTCGGAAGCATTATGATTGGAGCCAGCGGAATCCTGGGGAGGTTGCATTGGCGCGACGATCGTAACTTTACGCAGCATTTCGTGTAATTGCTTCTCAAGGCTGTCAGGAACATCGGTTTGATCTGGCTTCTCTTCGCTCATGAACAATTGCTCCTTGTTTCAAGACAATAAACAATATTCAACACTCAATATTCAATGTTCAAATTGAATATTGAGTGTTGCGCATCGGGCATTCCTTGTCCCTAAACAAAAATGGCCGCCCCGAAGCTTCGAGGCGGCCACTTAATGTCAATATAACTCAAGTAATTACTTGCTGAGGACCGCGTCTTTTGCGGCTTTGGCAATGCGGAACTTCAGAACGGTCTTTGCCGGGATCTGAATGACCGCACCCGTTGCCGGGTTGCGCCCCATGCGGGCCTTGCGCTTCACCTTGATCAGCTTGCCGAGTCCTGGAATCGTGAATCCATCCGCTGCGCCCTTGTACGCCATCGCCACGAGACCTTCGATTGCTGCCTTGGCCTGCTTCTTGGCTATTTCCGCCGCTTCCGCGACGCCCGTGATGATCTCTGTCTTCGTCTTTGCCTTGCCCATTGTTCTAACTCCTTTCAGTTAGTTAGGTTTGTAAATTGGCGCGATTTGAGCCGAATGACCGAACAATAGCAAGCAAAATATATGAAAAATAAGGGGTTTTTCCATGTCTGGCAAAATCGGTCTTTCCAGACATGGTGCTTCACGACAATCTTCCGCCACCTCAAATCACCACAAAGCGACCGCGCCGGTCAGATTTAAAACAGGCATCTATCACTTTCTGAATCGCCGCGCCTCTCGCAAAATCGGGCTGATCGTTCTTTCCAGTCTTGATGCTTTTGATGAAGCGCTGGTATATATTCGGCGTCTTGCCGCACTTCACGGTTTTCCAAACACGTTTGTGCACATCCTTGCCTTTGCAAATTTCCAATTCGGAGAAGGACTTGTCCAGATTGATGTGGATTGCACCCTTGTCCCCGTGAATGAACAATTCCAGGCAATTGGCATAGCCGGTCTGCCATCGGCTGGTATGTATCGTGCCGATGGCTCCGTTGGCCAGTTTCACGGTCATCACGGCCGAGTCATTGGCATCCAGCACATACTCGCCAAACTTATTGCCTTTGACCTTGTCGAAAGTCTTGAGCAGGCAGTTTATCGAGGAGATGTCGCCTGCCGCGTAGGACGCGAAATCGAGGATATGTACGCCAATGTCGCCGAGAACGCCCATGCTGCCGTGCTTCGAGGAGAGCCGCCACAACCAGCTTGTGTTGTCACGCCAATCGCCCCATGCTTTCGAGGCAAGCCAGCTCTGGCGATAAGCGGCTTCCACATGCATGATGCGCCCGAGCGCGCCGCTGCGTACGATTTGCGCAGCCTTGTGAATAGCGGACGAATTCCTGTACGAGAAATT
>CAZASC010000030.1:25728-30827 GCA_964487695.1 uncultured Victivallales bacterium | reverse complement strand
TAGCCTGGAAGAAGACGAGATGGTGCTCAAGAGCGAGGCGTGGATTATTGAGGCGCTTTCACCGGTAGCGGTACTTAACGATGCCCTGGAAATCATAAGGTTGCGGCATGAGCATTGGGACGGATCGGGCAGGCCCAAGGGCTTGAAGGGTGAGGCGATTCCCATCGCAGCGCGAGTTCTTGCGGTGGTTTTGGCGTGGGAGTCGAATCAGTCTTCCGGGTCATCAACCGTCGTACGGCTGGCGCTTCTGAATAAGCAAACCGGGCTTCATTTCGAGTCGAAATTAGTCGTGCAACTCGAACGACTTCTCGAAGAACGGCATGAGCCACAGGCGGAGCCTGCAAAATCAAGCACAGGTATCATCGTTCTAGCCAAAGAATCCCGACCAAGCATCACTCTGTTGCAGCGGTGTTCCCTGACTTCGACGGGTGCACGCGCCCAGTTCGCGGTGGCGCTGGCATTGATATCGGTTATTCCCATGCTGGTCGTGATATGCCTGTGTACGACCGGTTGGTTGGGGTTCCAGGTTGGCTTTGACGAGCTCTGGCCGATGGTGGCGATGGTTATGCCGTTCATGGCATTGGGATGTTTCATGCTGGCGAAATATCCTGTCAACGTGATTCGCCTGCGCAGGTATTTGGAGAGTCTGACGCGAGGCATTGCTCCCAAGCATATCGCGCTGGTAACGGATGAAGACGATATGGCGAATATCGAAATGCTGATGCATAAGGTGATAAAGCAAACGGTAGCGCGGATACACACGATTGAAACACAGACCGAGGCGCTTCTGGATGCCGAACGGCAGAGGGTGATGATTCAAAGCCTGGGCGCAGCCTGTCACCATTTGGGTCAGCCGGCCACGGTAATCAGCTCGTACCTGCAAATTACACTGGGGATGGAATTGCCTCCGAAAGTACGCCCAATGCTGGAGGAATGCCGGACCGCTGCCGAAGCCGTGGCTGCCATTCTGGAGAGGCTGCAACGTCTGACAGTCTATCGCACGGAACCTTATTTGATGCAGCATCAAGAGGGGGCAGATTTTTGCGCAGCCCAGAGCATTATCAAGATGTAGCGAAGTTGTGAAGTTGCCATGGCTAATTCACCAGATCTTATAAGACTGTTAAGTGCGGTGCATCGCAATAAGTCATTTTGGTGCGCTGTCATTGCCGGTGGATACCGACAACAAAGAAAGGACCGTGGTCATGAGTGATACCGATTCAGTAGTAACTCCGCTGAAAACCGTATTTGCTGTGGATGGCCGTGTCGGGAGAATCCTTGTGGCAGATGATGAGGAAAAGAATAGGATGCTGCTTAGAGATATTCTGGAGGCGCAAGGGCACCAAGTGGCACTCGCGGAGGACGGCCAACAGGCCATTGAGAAAGCCTTCGCGAATCAACAGGACGTTGTTGTGCTGGACGTGATGATGCCGAAGATGAATGGATACGAAGTGTGCCGCCAACTTCGCACGGACGCGCGAACAGCGCATCTTCCAATCCTGATGGTCACGGCACTGACAGATCGTGCCGACAGACTGAAGGGTATTCAGGCAGGAGCCAACGATTTCCTTGCCAAACCCATTGACGCCGAAGAGATCCGTCTGCGAGTGAAGAATGCCGTTCTTGCCAAACATCTGTACGACAAGGTGCAGGACGATTACGCCCGACTCAAGGAACTGGAAAATCTTCGCGACAACCTGACGCACATGATTGTTCACGACATGCGCTCGCCATTGATGAGCGTTTCAGGCGCCTACGACATCATCATGGATGAACAGGATAGGCTCAGTTCAACCCAGAAGGAGTTTTTGATCATGGGGCGGCATGCCAGCCGCGAATTAATCGAAATGGTGACTTCGCTATTGGATGTAAGCCGGATGGAAGCCGGCCAAATGCCGCTTAACCGGATTCCTTGCGATATTCGGTCAATCGCTTTGGCAAGCGTGGATTCCATGACTGTCCTGGCCCGAAAGAGGAAACTCACGCTTTCAGTGACCGGCGATTCAGTCAGCGCCGACGTGGACCACGATATCATCCTCCGCATCTTCTCGAATCTGCTTGGGAATGCCATCAAATTTTCCCCTGCGAACGGGGCAATTGGGATAGATATTTCCTCAACCAGCACGGATGTTCGTGTGACGGTGACAGATCAGGGTTACGGTATCCCGTCGGAGTACCAACAACGGATCTTTGAGAAATTCGGGCAGGTTAAGTGCCGGAAGGAAAACAAGATGTATTCAACGGGACTGGGCTTGACCTTCTGCAAAATGGCAGTGGAAGCCCACGGCGGACAGATCGGTGTTGTGAGCCGGGTAGATGAGGGTAGCCGGTTTTGGTTCACTCTCCCGAGTACTCAAATTAGCAGAGAGATAAACAGAAGATGAAGATATTGATTGTTGACGATGACGCGCGCCTCTTAAAGGTACTGTCCGAGACGTTGGAGTCGACAGGTAAATATGAAGTCTGCGCGGTAGGCGACAGTCTGCAGGCGATCAATGTCGCACGCAACTTCTTGCCTGACATAGCCATTCTGGACATCCAGATGCCGGGTATATCTGGCAGGGAAATTGCCCTTCAATTGCGCCAGAATGTGTTGACTCGTAATGTGGTTGTTGTGTTCCTTACATCGCTTCTCCGAAAGAAAGGGCAAACTTTGAAGAAAGATGTGGATGGTTGCCAAGTGCTGGGCAAACCGGCGACATTGGATGAAATCAAGCAGGCAATAGACGGTGCCATCGAGCATCGGAATAAGAATAAGGTTTGCACACCAAACAACATTCCGTAAAGTTGAGTGCCAGTGCCTGCTTAATAGGCCCGAGGCGTAACTTGCCCAAGCCGTCATCTCGTCGTGGCGAACGTGCCAAGATCGTTCTTGTCCTTCCAAATAGGCCGAATCTCGATGAGCGGACGAACGTGATGATATTTGAGCATCTCGTGAATCTTCTGATCGTCTGCCGCCTTGTCGTAAGCCAAACGTTTCATTCGTCCTTTCGGCAAAACCCGATCCATCCCTTCCAAAAGACTCGATATCATGGGCCCGTTAGCCGTCGTAACATTGATGATTTGTCATGCAAGAGCAACCTCGTGTTTTGCGTCATACCGCGAGGTGGATCTTATACCCGAACCATTCATGGACAGATGAAACTACACCCTTATGGTCTTTATAATCTTTACGGCCTCCTGTTGGCGCGGGCAGATTGTCTGCGGCATCAATCGCGCGTTCAACCATGGCGTTGAGTGTCGTGGAGTCTCCTGCTGCACACAGCACTTCAACCGAGTAATCGTTGCGCCCTCTGCCGCGATACTCCATCAGAGCCTTCAGAAGAGGACCGTCTGGAATTACGCCAAGCAGTTCCTTGACGGTATGCAGCGATGGACTGTCTTCGAGTTCTTCCCCGTTGCTTCACAGCACGCGAAATCTAAGAAGTCTCCGCGCCAACCCAAGCGCAAATCCCGCTCATGACACCCGCTTCTCAACCTCGCTCAATAAAGAGCGACGGAGCTGCCTTGCACCCAATCGGCTTCCGTTTGTCCGTGTGCGCTTGACTCTGTGATGATCAGAACACATAATCTGCGCGTTTTCCATTTAAGAGTCCAGCCAGCTTAGCTCAGTTGGCAGAGCAGCTGATTTGTAATCAGCAGGTCATCAGTTCAAATCTGATAGCTGGCTCCATTCAGGGATATTCCGATTGGGAATGCATGGAAAGAACTGCATGGGAAGATTGTGATAAGATCCGTACGCAGCTCGTTGTCTCTAATTACCATCGCCGGCTGTCTGGCCATGGTTTACATGGCCGGAGTCGGGTCTCCGCTTGCGACAGATTTTTTCCTCAAGATCGGCGCCAACGAATTTCATTTCGGAATGTTGAGCGGCCTTCCCATGATAATGGTGTTTCTCCAATTCGCCGGGGCCGTGGCCGCCAACACGATGCGAAATAGAAAACCGTCTTTCATGGTAATGGTGATATTATGCCGGCTCCTCTATTTGCCCATAGCCTTTCTGCCATTTTGTTTCCCCAGAATTGGCAGCAATTCCATGATGACCATTCTCATATTTCTTGTGGCGGTCAGCAGTGCATTGGGAAATATAACAGGCCCCATGTGGCTTTCCTGGATGGCCGACATCGTCCCGCTGCGGGTGTTGAACACGTATTGGGGCACGCGGCAACGCTGGCTGTATCTGGTTTCAACTGCGGCCTCGGTGGTCATTGCAGGCATCGCCTGGCTGGCAACCGATGTGCCAATCACGTCGCTTTTCCCGATTCTAGTCACAGTGGCGGTGATAGCTGGCGTGACCGATATTCTGCTTTTCACCTGGGTTGACGAGCCGCCGAATGCCATTACGGACGGCAAGTCAGTTGTCGAGGTTCTGATCGAGCCGTTCAAGCATCCTGAATACAGAACGTTTCTCGCGTACTGCTGCGCTTGGAGCGCCAGCACGATGTTTGCGGCGGCATTCATGTTGCCCTACACACTGAAAGTACTGAAGATGCCAAAGGACGTGGCCACCTTGATCTGGTGTGTCGGCGGGATTGGCGTGGCGCTCTCGTCCAGGAAATGGGGCATGATCGCCGACAGGCACGGTCATAAGCCGGTGCTGGCATTCTGCACATACTTCAAGGCGTTCATCGCGCTTGTGTTTCTTCTTATCACCAAGAACAGCGCCGCATGGGTGTTGCCGATCGCTTTTCTTTTCGACGGTGCGTGGAATTCTGGCAACATGGTGGCAACCAACGGCTATATGATGAAGATGGCTCCAAAGGAAAATCGCTCAATGTTCATAGCGGCTCTGGCAGGTTTTTCTGGCATCTGCGGCGGCGTGGCGGCAATTGCAAGCGGCTGGCTGCTTGAGTCTCTTTCGAGGTTCAAATTTGAGGCATTCGGGCGGACATGGATCAATTATCACGTCGTGTTCCTGATGAGCGTATTCATGCGACTTGCCTGCGCGGCTTCGATACCGCTTGTGCGGGAGCCGAACAGCGCCAAAACAGGACATATTCTCGACGAACTACTGGACGTGTGGCCGATGAATCTGATCCGGTTCCCGATAGACATCTGTCGCAGGCATATGGGAGCCGGAAAATAGGGCCGGCTGCTGAAAA
>CAZASC010000030.1:0-25628 GCA_964487695.1 uncultured Victivallales bacterium | reverse complement strand
CGTCTACGACTTCATTCCGAACATCTGCTCCTTGAGATCAAGGTAATAAAGATAGTTCTCCGGAGTAACATCAGGCGGGCAACGATGGTCACAGAAGGGGATATAGCCGCCACGCTGCACGAGAGGCAGAAGGGATTCCATATAGCGCTTGATGGCAGCCTTGCCCTTTATCATCTCGAGTTTGTCAAACCCGCCCATGATCCGCAAGTCATGGCCATACTTTTCCAGCAATTCGGACGGGTGAACGCAACTGTTGACTTCGTAAGGGAAGAGGCAGTTGATTCCGGCTTCGAGAAAGCCGGGCATGAGAGGGCGTACATCGCCATCGCAGTCGGTGTACCAGACGTCGATTCCGGCGGCCTTAAGTCTCCTGCCGATCCGCTTGTATCTCGGAACGATAACGTTGTTGAAAAAATCGAGAGAAACTATCGGGCCGTTCTTGAAGCAAATATCCTCCCAACCGGCGGCATAATCGAAATCCATATGCGGGAGCACCTGATCCAGAAAGTCTTCGACCAGTACACAGGCCGTTTCAACCATATCCTCCAGCATCTCGGGATAGTCGTACATTGCGTAAGCGATGCCCTCGAACGTCAGCATGTCCCTGATCTTGCCGATCATTGAGCCGCACCACACGCCAAACGGATAATTCCGGGTCGAAGGATGATATTCGCGAAGTCCTGTCACGTCAACTTTTCGCGTTGGATCGTCACGCCGCAGCCGTTCTTCCTTGCACTTCTTCCAGTCGTCCGGTGTCACTATTGACGGCTTTGTGAAGTGAGGAATTGTGCTGTGCCCGTCCTTCGGGCTTTCCGCCAGGAGCCCGTCGCCGTTCATGATGATTTTCTTGTCGGCGGTTTCCTCGATGACCTTCTCCGGGAAGGAAGGACTCAGCCAGCAGTTCCCCCAGAGGTATCCAATCTGGTCGAAACTGAAGAAGGCATTGGCTTCACCTTCGTTCGTGATGTTGTTTTCCGTGAATATCGACCACTCTTTGTAGTTTTCCTGCCAGTATCCGAATTCCATATTGAAGGAACGATCAGTCGGCTTGTAGTGCATCTGGTTGTTGAAACGTTCGCGATCGCTCATCGAACTTTTCCACTTGGGGCGGCAAGGCTTTATTATTTTGGTGTCGCTCATATTCGCTCCTGTAAGCACTTTTCGTTTGGAAAACGGGGAAACTCGCTACGCTTTCTTCTGAACCTTGACGCCTTTCAGCCTGCCGATCTTCGGAAGCGGGCCCACAATCGGACGGGCATATTCAACGAAAGCCGGCGTAACGTCGTTGCCGGCAGCATTGATGAATTCGTCGGGCATG
Organism: uncultured Victivallales bacterium; assembly: GCA_964487695.1. GTDB lineage: Bacteria > Verrucomicrobiota > Kiritimatiellia > UBA8416 > CAZASC01 > CAZASC01. The sequence continues at coordinate 24,310 of CAZASC010000030.1, read as the reverse complement.
TGTTTGGTTTCTTTCGCGACCTTCTCAAGCGGGACGCGTTCGAAATAGACTTGATATTTCTTCCCCGGTTTGCGGCGAATGGCAATTGACCCACTGTCCATGCCGAGCGATGTCTTCACAGCAACGGTGCCAACTTGCCGTGCTTCGCTGGCGTCGGCCTTCGATATGAGTGCCGGGAAGGAACGTTGAAGGTAGCCGAACGTGTCGGCTCGTACCCTGGAGATGCTGGCCTTTGTCTTGATCTCGGCTGCCAGGAGGTCGCCTAGTGCGCCTGTACCGCTGAGTTGCGCATTGCCATGCGAGTCAACTTCCTTCGTAAATTTGGACGCTATGGCAACGCCGTCTTTATCCGAAACACCCTCAGAAACGGCCACAAGGCAACGTCCAAGTCTGGCGTAAACTTCCTGAACGTCCTTTACAAAACGATCCACATCGAAAGCCCGTTCAGGCAGATAGATCAGATGCGGCCCGTCGTCAGGGTATATACGCGCGAGTGCAGACGCGGCAGTCAGGAATCCGGCATTGCGGCCCATGACAACGTCAATCTTGACTCCAGGCAGGGCACGGTTGTCAAGATTGTCGCCCATGAAAGCGCAGGCTACGAATTTTCCGGCGCTGCCGAAACCCGGTGTGTGATCGTTTTCCCTGAGGTCATTGTCAATGGTCTTTGCAATGTGAAAACACTTGAGGGGGAAGTTTTCCCTCTTAGCTTCCTCGCCAATGATGAAGGTTGTTTCCGCGGAATCGTTGCCGCCGATATAGAAGAAATAATGAACGTCATATTTCCGCAGTACATCGAAGATTTTCTTGCAATCTTCCGGCGCCGGTTTCTTGCGCACGGTCCCCAATGCCGACGATGGCGTTTCGGCGACGGCCTTCAACGTGGCCGGCGATTCCTTGCGGAGATCGATCAGGTTCTCGTCAAGGATTCCCTTTATGCCATTGAGTGAACCATAAATCTTCCGGATGTTCTTGTGCTTCTTCGCCTCAAGTATTGCGCCGACCAGACTCTGATTGATGACCATTGATGGTCCGCCGCTCTGTGCTATCAACATATTGCCCGCTATCTCTGATTTCATGGAATCCCTCCTGTAGAAGTTCAACATTCAGTGTCGGGTATTATCACCATATGCCGAGGTTCGTCAACCACAACAAATGCGCGATATGTAATGCAACGATTGCCTGAAGAGAATTGGATTCGCGACTGCTTTTGTTGAACGACAGAACAGGGGTGCTACGGGCGCGCAGTTGGGTTCACCTGTCTCTTTTAGTGTGCCAGGTGCCAATAAAGATGTCGCGATGCTTCCCGCCTTTCTTTATATCCGTGTAGATATCAAGATACCAGTCGCCATCAACCTGTATCCAATAGATCGTGGGTTGTTCATACGGTCTGCCGTTAGACCAGAATCTCGGGACAAGAGTCGCAGTATGTCCTTCCTTCTCGTCAACCCTTATTCTCATCGCGTCAGCCTTTCCATATGTATTGGACGCCTCTTTCATTAGCGATACAGCGCCACCGAGGATGAAATCCAGCTGTCCATCAACTGCGCCTTCTCCCTCTTTCTTGAGATAGCCAGGATCCACAAGCGCCCTGGCAGCCTGACTGTCTCCGGAAGAAAGAGCGTCGTAAAGCTTCAGGAATCGTTGCTTGAGATATATTATAGGCTTGCCGCTGTCTTTCTTTTTATCCGTGGAACTTGCCGCGTTTTCCGTCTTATTAAATGGCTGAGAAGCGTCCATTGCAATCTTCACCGGTGGCGTTTCCGGTTGCTCTGTTGGCGCCTGATGTTTGCTTGCCTCGGCCCCGGCAAGAGTTGAATTGGCTTCTGATACTTCAGGCCGGCTGTTCAATGAATCACGGACGCTTCTGACTTCAAGCGCACGGGTTGGATCTCCTTGTCTGGTCAGGTCTTGTTCGAGCGTTGCCAGCGATTTGTCGAACTGTTGCATCAGCTTGATTACGGCTCTAGCCTTATCGAGCGGCAGTTCTTTGAGAAGCCTTAAGTAATCGCGTTGTGCTTTCGTTACCTCAGGTATGCCTGTAAGGATATTCTTATCCTCCATGGTTTTCTCTGTATTGAACCTGTCGCGTTCCTTTAGAATAATCAGGACCTGATCGAGTTTGCCGTCTTCCTGGGCCCTTTTTTCCATTGCAGAAAGGGTGCTTATATATTGACACTGCAGATTTGTGATTGCCTTTGGCTGGTCGTTGACCAGTTTCTTCAGATTATTTTCATAGGCCGATTGAAGGCGAACCAATTCATTCGAAGAAGGCGGTGTCTTGTCATCGGCAAGGACAGACAGAGGCAGGTGAACGGCGAGGGATGCGAATAGCGCAAACTCCACAACCTTGGCGAGAAAAGGTCTCATGGTATCCTCCTCATAAAGCATTGCCCAAATGAATGTTGCGATAGTATTACATGACGAGTCGTGTTGCAAGTGCGAATGGAATTCGTCCGATCGCTTCGATGCTCGCGTCCTTTTCGATTGAGAAGCGCAGTTAGAGTGGAGTATCGTCCTTTCCATGAATAGCAGGAGACAGACTTTCAACAGGGGCAGGTGGCAGGTAACGCGCGAACGCTTTCATCTATCCGAGGCACAACCGCCAGTCAAGAGCACGGAAGCTTTCGCTGTTGAGCGGATAATTCCGGATGTTATGAAACAGCTTGGACTTGATAATCAGCACTGGCTCGAGATGATGTCCGATGAATGGCCGGGAATTGTCGGAGCGGATGTGGCGAAGCACACGCGGCTCGGCGGTTTTCAGAACAAGAACCTGATTATATTTGTGGATGGTTCCGTGTGGCTTAATGAACTGGCGCGATATGGCCGCGACAAAATGCTCGCGAGTTTGCAGAAGAGGTTTGGTTCGGACAGGATAACAACAATAACCTTGAGGCTGGACCCGGGCAGATAGTGGTAATAGGTACAGGAGATCGCCACGCTCGCGCTATTGAAGATTTGGCAACAGTTGCTCGGCATCGTTTCTTAGTGAGGGCGAGATGCTTAGAGCCTTGTCGAGATATGTCTTTGCGGCTTTATCCAAGCCGTTCATGACACTGAAGATTGCCGCCGCAAAATTCTGATCCGCCTGCATCTGAATCGGCACTTTGTCGCTTGAAAGAGCGCGATCTATGAATTTCCTCATCTGTGCCGCATTGATGGCCGTCCACGCAACAGTTTTGGTTCTGACCTTGACCTCTTTTTCGTCAGCCCCTGTGACGTCAACCTGCGAGCGAGTGTCCTGATCGTAGTAACCCCATGGGTATTGATCGGCGTTAAGTCTCTCGATCACAAACAGCTTGAGGCTCTGCAGTCTGTTGCATTTTTCGATGGCCATTTTAATGGCCTTCTTGCCTTCTTCTGTCGTGTAATTGGAGGACTGACTTGTGAGTTCGGCGGCAGCCTCCTGATACCTGTTTTGCGTAATCAGCGCCACGCACCCGCTCTGAGCGGATTCCGCCGAATGAAGCTCCTTTTGGATGACAGCCTTGTGCTCCTCCGCAAGTTGCGCTTCCGCTTTGTCCTTCTTTTCTTTGGCTTCTTTTTCCTCGGCATCCTTCTTTTCTTTGTCAGCCTTCGCCTGAATTGCGATGATTTCTTTTGTGTCCTTGTCAATATTGGCCAACGTCTGTTTGGCGTCGTTCTGTGAAATCGCCAGCGAGGCAAGAAGCTCGGAGAGCTTGTCCACTCCGCTTTTGGCCTGGGTAATAGTTGTGGCCTTCACCGTTTCATTCTTGATGGTGAGAGCTGCTGCATCGGTTTGCCTTGCGAACTGGACTTTCTCTTTGATCCTGTTCGCTGCGGCGACAATTCGTCTGGCGGCTGTTGCGATCGCCGGATCGTTTACCTGCTCTTGGCGCGTCGTTGCGTCGCCAAGGGCAATGCAGGCGATATTGGTGGCTTTATCGGTCATGCTCCTTTCCGACATTTCAAGTCCAACCACGTTCGTTGCGACAATATGGAGTCTTGCGTACGTTTCGTCGGCCGACGAAACTTGAGCCTGAATGGCAAACAGGGCTTCTCTTTCCAGTTTTTCCCGGATTTGCGCCTGTTTTATATGATAGGCCACGCCGTAACCAATGGCCGAAAGCACTAGCGCGAGGATTATCCACAGGACAACTTTAAGCCTTTTCTCTCTAGCCGCATCGGCAGCGGCGGCTTCGGCAAACTTTCTGTTTTTGTATTCATCGAGAGCGGAACCTTCAAATTCGGAGTCTTCCAGGTTGTCCATACCGGTGGCATCTATGTTTCTGGTCGTTCCCGCCGCCACGACAAAAGATGTGGTTCGTTTTTTGCCCTGTTTTATCCGTGCGGTAGGCTTTCCCGGATTCGCTGCATCCGCGTCTGTCTTTGCAGACATCGAATGCATGCCAGTCTTCCTGGGCACAAGCAGTTTGACGGTCTTTCGCCCGGCTTTGGCCGCATAATTCTTGCTGTCCGCTCCCAGTTCCTTAACGACGTTCCGAAGGTCGCTTATCAGCGATGAGTAATTTGGATAGCGTCTTGCAGGCAACACTTCGAGCATTCTCGTGACAATGCTTTCAACAGCCTGGTTGATATTTGTGCGGACAAGATGCAATGGCATCGGCTCTCGTTCAAGCCGGGCTTTGACGACCTCAATCGGCGTTTTGCCGTCGAACGGCGGTTTGCCCGTGAGCGCATGGTACAGAGTGGCGCCAAGGCTGTAAATGTCGGATCGCGAATCTACTTTCTGGCGTCGGACTTTCTCCGGGGCAATATAATAAGGAGTACCCCAGATGCCTTCATCCGCGGCCTGACCGACGAAACGGGCGAGTCCGAAATCCACGAGCTTGGCCTTCCATTTGTCGTCCAGCAGGATGTTTTCCGGTTTTATATCGCCATGTGTGAGTCCTATTTCGTCGGCGGCGGACAGTGCCTCGGCTATTTCCAGGCCAATCTTCATTACGAGTCCCTGATCCAGCGCCTCGCCATTGGCGATCAGTTTATCGAAGCGCTGGCCGGAAACCAGTTCCATTACTATATACGGCTGGTTCTTTTCGGTCCCAAAAGAATATATCTGCGCTATGTTGGGATGATTCAGTTTTGCAACAGCCTGTGCTTCGCGCCTGAATGTCTCGATGAATTCCTGGTTGGTTCCAAGCGACTCGAGCATGATTTTGATGGCAACGAATCTGCCGAGAGATTCGTCTTTCGCGTAATAGACGCCGCCCATTCCGCCTGCGCCGATAAGACGAAGCAAGGTGAAATGTCCGAGCTTTGCGGGAACTATCTCAATGTTGTGGCATTCCGGGCACTCGATCTTTACGAATGGCTCGACATCAGACACGTCAAGCTTGCATCCGCATTGGGAGCATGGCAGTTCTGTCACCTTGTCGGTGATAATAGCGGAAACATTGGCCTCTTTTGCTGAACGCGTCCTTTCCTGCTCATTACTCATTTGGAACAAGCCTAGGCACTATTTTTCTTGTTGTCTACCCGAATTTACTGTTTTCTGACTCCCTGATATGCATCCCATCTGCTTTAACATAGGTCCTTTTCCGATTCACTGGTTCGGAATAATGTTGGGACTGGGTTTTTTTACCGGGCTTCTCAGCTGGATGCTTCTCGGCAAGCGGGAAGGTAAGGACTACTCTTACTGTGCAGATCTCTTGTTCTGGATAATGGTCGCAGGCATCGTTGGCGCACGTCTGGCATACGTCATATCGGATTTTGATTACTGCATGGAATCTCCGATAAGGATATTTCAAATATACAGGGGTGGGTTGATTTATTACGGGGGCTTCGTCGGCGCCGTCCTTGCAGCAATTCTTTTCGCGCGCACGCACGGAGAGCGGATTCTGCCTTTCTTCGATTTCATAGCCGTGTCCATTCCGTTGGGACATGCCTTCGGTAGAATCGGATGTTTTCTCAATGGGTGTTGTGCCGGCATCGAATACAACGGCTTGTTTGCCGTGCGATACCCCGGTTATCCTACTGACAGCATTCCCTGGCGGCAGCAATTCGACGCCGGGCTTGTCGAATGGAATAGTCCGCAAAGCCTGCCTGTGGTACCTGTGCAGCTCTTCGAATCGGCATTCAATTTCATCCTTTATCTCATCCTGGTGTGGGTGTATCGCAACAAGAGAAAGGATGGCGATGTGACTGCTCTCTATCTGCTGTCGTATCCGATTGCCCGCTTCACCTTCGAGTTCCTGCGCGGCGACGATAGAATGCCGTTTCTCGGTTTCAATCTGGACGTTGCGCAGATTGTCAGCATCGGATTATTCGTCGTTGGACTGGCCGTCTTCCTGTGGCCGCGTCCGCTTGCCCGGCAATATTCCCCCCTGAACACTGAACACTGAACACTGCTGTCATACTTCTGGCGTCGGCCGTTGGCTGTTCGGATCTCGATGTTGTTCTCTGCTTCCCAGCCACTTGCGTTTCAATTGCCTGACATATTGTACTCCTTGCGGGCCGGCGAGCAGCACGCCAATTCCAAGCATTGCCCAGGAAAGCCCATAGATGATCACGCCGATCATGCCCCAAAACGCTTTTCTGCCGGTAAGGGCTGCCATTGTTCCGGCAACGCCGAATCCGATAAGCCCCATCGGAAGGTTGGCCACGAGCAGGAAAATGCCGATCTTGAGCTTGGGAGTCCATTTCAATTTCGCCGGACTCTCCTCGGGGCTTGCATGTTCTGGTGTTGAATTATCCATGACTCTCCTCGCAACGATCGCAAGCCGTTATTCCATAGCGATTCCATTGTCAAGCGTTCAGTCCGACCTGTGTTCAATGCGGGCCATAAGTTGGACCTTGGAGCCGGGACGCCATCGTTCCGGTGGCACCCAAATCCTCGCCTAAGACTTGGTACACAACACGGACGGTTCAGGAACAACCTTATGGATGCGGCGCGAAAGGATTCGCGCCCTCAAAATTGAGACATCGAGACTCTGTAGATCACGCAATGGAGGGCTGCAATCCTTTGCAGCCGCTGTTCATGCAGGATCCTTGCAAGTCCGTGTTGAGACGAATCGTCTTCGGCGAGGATTTGGGTGGTCTGCCACCGATTGACAAGCACTTGCCCGAGTGTAAGATGATGAACATTGAATCACGAAGCATAAGGAGGATGTAACAAACCATGAATCAGACCGGAAAATTCTGCGCTGTCATCAAGGACAAATGCAAAGGCGAAGAGTGTGTTTTCGGCGCCCAGGCCCAGTGCGCATTGATATCGGCCCTGGCAAGCCTCAAGAACATGGAGATGCGCGTGGACCGCATTGCACAGCTCATGGGCAAATCAGGCGGAATCAGTTCCTGAGCCTGAGGTAGAAGAAAAGGGCGAAACATGGAAGAAGACATTTCGGTAATTCCATCGGGCACAATCGAAAGCAAGATCATGCTCTTGCGCGGTCAGAAGGTCATGCTTGATAGCGACCTTGCCGACTTGTACAGGGTAACCACCGGCGCGTTGAACAGGCAAGTCAGACGCAACCTTGAGCGATTTCCGGAAGACTTCATGTTCCAACTGGATAGAGAAGAATCTGATTCTCAGCTTCGTTCAAGATGCCAAATTGGCATCTTGAAGCGGGGGCAAAATATCAAGTATTTCCCGCGTGTTTTCACCGAGCAAGGCGTCGCCATGCTCTCAAGCGTGCTGAGAAGCAGAAGGGCGGCGCAGGTCAACGTTGAGATCATGCGTGCATTTGTCCGTCTCAGGCAATGGCTTGCCTCGAACACAGAACTTGCCCGGAAGCTGGCTGACCTTGAGAAGAAATACGACTCGCAATTCAAGATCGTATTCGACACAATCCACGAACTAATGAAACCACCGACACCGCAACGCAAACGGATCGGATTTCATGGGGACGCCTGATGCAGATGATGGATTTGAACTGTCGCCAATTTGTCTACAGTTGAATTGAATACGGCTTGAGAAAGAAGGATGTGAGTCGGTTTCAAAATGTAACCAACTGAAGTTGGATGATTTATGGTAATAGTCAAAGAAGAACCTGAACGGATGATCGAATCAAGGCGCTCAACATGCGCGCCCGCCCAGTTTGTGACTTTAATGGGAGGGACGGCGTGTCGCCGTCCGCGTGAATACGGAGAACGAAAAGAAGAAATAGCACAAACAATCTAATGCGTTAACGCGCAGTTAAGCTTCTACCGAAAACCGCGAATTTTCAACATGGAAGCGAGACACGCGGAGACGCGCCCAGTTCGGGCGCGGCTCCACTGTCTCGTGTTTCCATGTGGGGCTTCGCGGTCCCTCGGTAGAGGCATGAGCTTGGAGTTCGCGCCTCTTTTTTTATGGGGCATGACTTCGGGTCAGAAGGAAAAGTCATGCCCACACTGGAATTCAAAGGTAAATCGTTCGTCTATGCGCATCATCTCTCGGTGCCATTCCGGGAACTGGTAGTTGATGATAAGAAATCGCTCCCGGCCAAAGGACAGAAACCGTCGCTCGATGACAACCTCATCATTCATGGCGACAATCTCCACGCCCTGAAGGCTCTGTTGCCCGTCTACGCTGGCAAAATTGACTGCATCTTCATCGACCCGCCATACAATACCGGCAATGAGGGTTGGTGTTACAACGACAACGTCCGAAGTCCACTCATGCGAGAATGGCTCAAGAAATCTGCCAACCCGGTGGAGAAGGAAGACCAGGAACGCCACGACAAATGGCTTTGCATGATGTGGCCTAGGGTTAATCTATTGCGGGATTTGTTGGCGGATGATGGGGTGATGTTTGTCACGTTGGATGACAACGAACAGCATCAAATGCGATCCATAATGGACGAAATCTTTGTGCGTGAGGAATCGTTTTACACTCAGATTGCCTGGCAAAAGAAATACGCCACATCCAACGATGCCCTTGGGTTCTCATCGATGTTTGACCACATTCTGGTCTATCGAAAGAGTGCTGACTTTTCTCGTAACTTGGTGGGACGAACCGCTGGAAATGATTCCAACTACAGGTTGAAAGACGAGAAGGGCGTTTTTCGTGCCGATAATTATACGTGCAACAAAACCGCCGAAGAACGTTCCAACCTTTACTACCCAATTACCAATCCGAACACCGGCGAGGCAATCTGGCCCAAAAGAACCAGAGTTTGGGGATATTCACCTGAAACCCACGCTCAGCATGTGAAGGATAATATGATCTGGTGGGGTGCAGATGGCAAAGGTAGTGTTCCAAGCTTCAAACGCTATAGACACCTTCTCAAAGGCGGCGGAGGGACAGTGCCAAGTACTTGGTGGCCACATGAATTTGCCGGCCACACCGACGAAGCGAAGAAGGAATTGCGAGATATTTTATCCGGCCTGCCCGAAGCCTTGCAGACGATGACACCTAAGCCCGTCCGTTTGATCCAACGCATTATGGAAATCGCAACGGACGAGAATTCCATTATTCTAGATTCCTTCGCTGGCAGTGGAACGACTGCTCATGCCGTACTCGCGGCAAACAAAAAGGACGGCGGCAACCGCAAGTTCATTCTAGTAGAAATGGAAGAATATTCCGATAAACTCACCGCTGAACGTGTTCGGCGGGTGATTCAAGGTTACAAGTTCGAAGGAACGCAATGCGAAGAATTGCTCCGTGAGTCTTTGAATTGGTCGAAACTCCAAAAAGCTGCCGCGCTGGTTGAAAAGGCGGAAAGTATCGAGAAGTTTGAAGGCAGCCACTTCGACAAGGTCACGAAGACGGTCGAAGACCGTGCCTTGGTCGTCACTGGCGAAAAGAAGATTACCGAGAAGGTCGAAGGACTTGGTGGCAGTTTCACATTCGTCACGCTTGGCCCAGAGATGACGCTGGACAAACTACTGGCGGATGGATTGCCCGCGTTCGATGCTCTAGCCAAGTACGTCTTCTTCACCGCTACAGGCCGGACCTTGGGCGAGGTGTCAAAACAGAAATCAGGTACTTTCGGTTTCATTGGCGAGACAGACGTGTATCGGGTACATCTGCACTATCAGTCGGTAAAGTCCTGGCTGCAAAGCAACGATGCCGCTCTCACCGAGAAGATGGTGGATGAAATGGTGGCGGCGAACAAGGGTAAGAAGAAACTGTTGGTTTTCGCCGCCGCCAAGTTCATGAGTCAACGTGAATTGTCCCGGATTGGTGTGGACTTCTGCCAGTTGCCGTACGCAATCCATCGCATCCTTGGAGATTAGCCGCACATGAAGTTGAAGGATTACCAGACCGACGTGCTCGAAAGTCTTAGTCGCTATCTTCGAGTGTTGGGCGAGCGGCGCGAAGCGGCGGAGGAAATCCTCGAATTCCAGCACAGTAAAGGCCGTGATGCCAAGCTGGGGGACTATTGCCGCGAAACGTGGGAGTCCCTCCATGCAGAGAAGGCGTTGCCATTGGCCAGGAACAAAGACGGATTTGCTGTGGCGCGTGCGTATGTTGCGCGTAAGGACGGGCTTGAACGTCCGGTGCCTAATATCTGCCTGAAAGTGCCAACTGGCGGCGGCAAGACGCTGCTTGGGACACTGGCCGTTGAGAGGATCAATGCCGAGTATTTCAAGAAACAGACCGGTTTTGTGTTATGGATTGTGCCGTCCGACACCATTTACTCCCAGACATGGAAAGCGTTTGCCAATCACGAGCACCCATATAGGCAAATGCTGGAACGGGCATCCGGAGGACGCGTTCGACTGTTGGAAAAGGGGGACAGATTCACAAAGCAGGATGTTGAGCAGCAACTTTGCGTGATGCTCATGATGCTCCAGGCTGGATCAGTGAAAAAGGAATCGAAGGAAGCCCGCAAGATGTTTCAAGATAGCGGGAAGTATCCGAGCTTCTTCCCTGAGGTGGACGATCCAAATGGGAACAAGGCATTGATACGCCAAATTCCGAACCTTGACGCGACGGATCTTGCGGACGCAGATTTTCGGAGTGCCGGCCTGACCATCAAACAGAGTCTTGGAAATGTATTGCGGCTGGTCCGTCCCCTCGTGCTGATTGACGAGGGGCACAAGGCTTATTCCGATACCGCGCTGGAAACCATCGCAGGGTACAACCCGCGATTCCTGATTGAATTGTCCGCCACGCCCAATAGCGGCAAAGAGTACGTCAGTAACGTGCTGGTGAACGTGTCCGGTACTGCGTTGAAGGATGAGCAGATGATCAAGCTGCCGATTAATCTCATCAACGAGAGCCGAGCGGATTGGAAACACACGCTTTCCGTTGCCAGGGAGAAATTGGACGACTTGCAGAAAGATGCGGATCGTGTGCGGAACAACGAGGGGCGATATATCCGCCCCATTCTACTGGTGCGCGTGGAACGGACTGGCGAAGATCAACGAGACAAGGCGACGATCCATTCAGAGGATGTCCGCGAATTCCTTCTAGAAAAGTTGGGCGCACAGCCGGAACAGATCAAAGTGAAATCCGCCGAACTGAATGAACTGGGCGATGAGAATCTTCTCTCTGAATTATCGAAGGTGCGTTACATCATCACCAAAGACGCATTGCGAGAGGGCTGGGATTGTCCTTTTGCCTACATCCTCGCGGTGTTATCCAAGACAACTGCGACTACAGCACTCACCCAGATGGTGGGCCGCGTGCTCAGGCAGCCGGAGGCCAGGGTGACAAACACGGCCTCGCTAAACGAGTGTTACGTCTACACTTTCGATCAGGAAGTGCAGGCCGCAGTAGACAGCGTTCGTCGCGGATTGGAAGAGGAAGGCATGGGTGATCTCGCCGCCAGCGTGCGGGCAGGCGGCAAAGGCGGTGAGGCAGTTTCTCGAAGAGAAACGCTTCGGCGGCGGAAAGAGTTTGAAGGATTGAAGATATTTCTGCCGCGGGTCTTGTCACGGCACTACGCCACGACCGAATGGCGACAATTCGATTACGAGCGAGATCTATTGAGCCGGCTGGATTGGAGCAAGTTCAGTTATACCAATCGAACCACGTTCAAGCCTGACGAGAAGGCAGCGGTGGAACGGACCCTCGTTCGAGTGAGTCTGGAAGATTTGGGCAATGTGGATGACACGGACTTACCAAAGATCGAAACCACGAAAGAAGACGTGAAGCCGGAGCTGGATTTCCCGGCATTGGTGCGTCTCCTGCTCGACGTAATTCCTAATCCTTGGCAAGGAGCGCGAATCCTTGAGGAAACGCTCATCCAGCTTCGTAAGCGACCCATCGCGGAAGAGAGGATATTCACCAACCGCTTATTCTTGGTGAAAGCGATGCGCGAAAACTTAAAAGAACAGGTCCACCAAGCCGCTGAATCAGAGTTCCGGCGAATGTTGGAGATGAACGAGTTGTGTTTCCGGCTCGAGGTATCGAACGACCCGAAGTTGAACTGGGAACTTGCTGAGACACTCGAGCTGGACTTGAACGACGAGGATAATGTTTTACGCCGCAAGTCTGGAGATCCATTGGAGAAGAGTCTCTTCAAATCGGTTTACCAGAAACAGGTCAACGGCTTGGAGAAGGACATGGCCTGGTATCTGGACGGCGACAAGGCGGTGCGCTGGTGGCATCGCATCGCTGTGCATCAGGACTGGCATTTGCAAGGCTGGCAACGGGGCCGAGTCTACCCGGACTTTCTCGCTTGCTTGCATGATTTGGGTGACGGAAAGGTTCGGTTTACTGTGCTCGAAACGAAGGGACTTCATCTACAGGGCAACGAAGACACGGTTTACAAGACGAAACTCTTCCAGTTGTTCACCCAGCATTCGCAAACCGGTCTGTCAGTCGGCGAGCTCAAACTCGGCCTGAAAAAACAGCAGATGCGATTCGAGTTGATGATGGAGAACGACTGGCGAGAAAAGCTGATCGCGTCGCTCTCGTGATTAAGAAGTGGCACCCCTCACGCTTCCACCTTGGAACCAGATCGTAGATTGGCTCAGGACCGTGGACAACATGAAGGACCTGAACGCCGCCTGAGGCCGTTCTAAGAGCATCCGCGGCATCCTACCGTACGCTACTGGGTATCTCTCAATACCTGCCATCGTGCCAAGCATAACCTGATACAGCCTGATTATTGGATTGATTGGCTGATCTGGAAAATGTACGATGTGAACAATTATCACAGAACATACGGGGAGCATATGCGAACCTCGAATGCATTTAAGATTACACGGTTGGACTGCTTGGGCTGGCTTGCTGCAGCCCTGTTAATTCTGACGATCCCTGCCAAAGTCCAAGCTCAATACGAATATACAACGAATTCCGATAATACGATCACCATCACAGGCTATACCGGCACTAGCACCGTGGTGTCAATTCCCAGCACAATCAGCATTCTGACGGTCACCAGTATAGGTAACCAAGCATTCGAGAATTCTCACAACATAACCAGCGTCACGATCCCAACCAGCGTCACAAACATTGACGATGGTTCCGTAAACGATCTCATTCTCACTGGAGCGTTTAGTTTTTGCGGCAGCCTGACTAATGTCATTTTTGGTAACGGCGTTAGCAATATTGGGGACTATTCATTCGCTGAATGCAGCAGCCTGAGGCAAATCACAATCGGCAACAGCGTTACGCGCATTGGAAACGGGGTGTTCATGGACTGCTCACTGACCAGTATTACGATGCCCAATAGCGTCACCAGCATCGGGGGAGTGAACGATTCAACTTCTTCCATGTATGGAGTTTTCGCCGGCTGTACCAACCTGACGAATGTCGTTCTGGGCACAAGCCTCACCTACATCGGTAACGAGGCGTTCTATGGATGCGCCAGCCTGAGCAGCATTACGATGCCCAACAGCGTCACTAACATTGGGGATTGGGCATTCGCATACTGCACGCCCCTGCATAATATCTCGCTCTCCACCAATCTCACCTGTATCGGGGTGGCGGCGTTTTATGGCTGTAATAGCCTCAACAGCATCACGATACCCGACAGCGTCACCAGCATCAGGGATGGGTCGGTAATCGGATTGTCTCCCTGTGGGTTGTTCACTTATTGTACCAACCTGACCAATGTCTTTATCGGCAGCGGAGTCACAAATATCGGGGACTTTGCGTTCGCTGACTGCACCCGCTTGAGTAATGTCACGATTGGCGACAGCGTTAAACGCGTCGGGTCCAATGTGTTTGCCGGCTGTTCCGCCCTCAGCAGCATCACATTCCCCAACAGCGTCTCCAACATCGGTGACCATGGGTTGGCAGGCTGTACCAACCTGACCAGCGTCTATTTCTTAGGTAATGCCCCCAGCGTTAATGGCATAGCTGTGTTCGAGGCTGATTCAAAAGCAACCATCTATTACGTTCCGGGAACTACAGGCTGGAGCACGAATTTTGACGGTCTTCCTACGTCTGCAATGCGTTCTCTAAAGATTCAAACCAACGGCAATGGAACTGTTACCGGGAACACAAATGCTTACGGATGGTACGCAGGTGGAACGGTTATCACTCTCACTGCAAATCCTTCCCCGTATTACAGTTTTATTAATTGGACTGGAACGGGACTGACAGCTTCGGCTACAAATTTGAATCTGACTGTTACTATGACTCAGAATAAGACAATTACCGCCAACTTTGCCATAGACCAGTTCAAGTTGGTAGTTGTTTCAGGGCAAAGCGGTTGTGTGCCTGCACGTGGAACGAACACACTGAACTATGGGATCATTTCCTGCTCTGTAACAAATTCGCCAAAGACGCTATCCGGTTCCACTCAGTACATTTGCACAGGATGGACGGGAACAGGAGATGTGACGAGCGGTTCGGGGACAAATACTTCATTCACTCTCGATCAGAATTCTTCGATAACATGGCTCTGGCCAATTACCAACTACTGGCTATCCGTGGCAACGAATGGAAATGGCAGCGTTAATGTTGCATCCCAATGGTGCCCCTCGGGGAGCAATGTTGTTATTACGGCCACTCCGTCCACCTTCAACTGGTTTGTAGGTTGGAATGGGCAAACAAATGGCTGCATAATTACCAGCAACACTCTCACTGCCGTGATGAATGCAACCCGTGCAATTACGGCCACTTTCAACGGGGATCAGGTATCGGATGTCAAATTTGGCGTGCAGTCGAACCGGTTTGGCTTCAACATCTCAGGAACAAGCAATCTGGTCATAGAGGTCGAAGCCTGCACGAATCTTGCAACCCCTGTCTGGATTCCAGTGGGAACGAACAAGCTCACCAACGGCACGTCTTATTTCAGCGATTCCAAGTGGACAAATTATTCCGCCCGTTTCTATCGCCTCATTGATCAGTGACAGACGAATCAGCAATGAAAACGCTTAAGACATTTGGAATGGGATTGCTTGCTGCGGGGATGGTGATGGCGGGGACAGCTCAAGCTCAGTACAGCTATACGACCAATGCTGACAACACGATAACGATTACAAGATATACGGGGCCGGGTGGTGCTGTAAGTATCACAAATGAAATCAATGGTCTGGTGGTCACAAGCATCGGAGATCAGGCGTTCTTTGAGCGCAATGACCTGACCAGCGTTACTATCCCGATCAACGTCATAAGCATTGGAATCGAGGCGTTCTTCCAATGTACCAGCCTGACCAATGCCACAATTCCCAACAGCGTAACCAGTATCGATGCCTTGGCATTCTATGATTGCACCAGTCTGAGCAGCGTTACGATCCCCGGCAGTGCCGTGCTCGGATATGATGCGTTCTATTACTGCACCGGCCTTACAGAAATCTACTTCGAGGGCAATGCACCTGGCGTAGATCCTTCTGTGTTCGAGTATGATAACAATGCGACCGTCTATTATTTGCCGGGCACTATTGGCTGGGGTAACACGCTTGGCGGTCTTACGACAATGGTGTGGAATGTTTTCAGCTATACGACAAATTCGGACAATACGATTACCATCACCGGATATTTCGGTCCCCTCGATACTGTGACAATACCCGCCACAATCAATGGTCTGACGGTCAGTGGCGTTGAGTCTAATACGTTCCAATCCTGCACCAACCTCACCAGTGTAACGATCCTTGCCGGCATAACTAATATTGGGGACTACGCATTCTATGATTGCACCAGCCTGACCAGCGTCTATTTCCAATGCAACGCTCCCAGCGTTGGCGGCACAAATGTGTTCAACGGCGACACCAATGTGGTGGTCTATTACTTACTGGGAACCACTGGCTGGAGCACTACTTTTGGAGGAGCAACAACAGCCTTATGGACCCATCAGTTGAGCGTTACAGCCAATCCAGCTCAAGGCGGAACAGTTACAGGTAGCGGGACGTATGCGGTGGGTACGAACGTTCAACTTTCAGCGACGGCATCAAGCGGCTGGCTGTTCTACGGTTGGAACGATGGCACAACGAACAGTCTGTATAACATTACGATGCCTGAGTCCAACGTCACCTATACCGCGAATTTCGGACAATTCACGTATGCGACGAATAATGACGGCACGATTACGATTACTGGATACAGCGGTTCAGGCGATGCGGTGATTATTCCGAGCAGTATCAATGGATTGACGGTTAGCTGTATTGGGGGCGGAGCGTTCTATGACTGCACCAATCTGACCAGCATCATAATTCCCGACAGCGTTACCAACATCGGGAACGTGGCATTCGCAAGTTGCACCAACCTGACCAGTGTAATAATCCCTAACTGCATTACAAGTATTGGAGTTTTGGCGTTTGATGACTGCACGAGCCTGACAAATGTTACGATTCCCAATGGCGTCACCAGCATCGGGGACAGTGCGTTCGTAGGCTGCGATAACCTGACAAGCGTGACAATCCCCGATAGCGTTATCAGCTTGGGTATGAGTGCGTTTGGAGGCTGCTTCGGCCTGACGAATGCCATCATCGGCAACGGTGTTACAAACATCCCGCCCTCGCTGTTCGGATCTTGCAGAAATCTGACCAATATTATTATTCCCAATAGCGTCATAAATATTGGAGAATCTGCGTTCGAGAACTGTGGCCTGACCAGTGTAACAATACCCGACAGCGTTACCATCATCGGGGACTGGGCGTTCAATTACTGCACGAGCCTGACCACCGTTGTAATCGGCAACGGAGTAACTAATATCGGAAGATATGTGTTCTCACAATGCCCCAACCTGACCAATGTCTATTTTACAGGCAATGTCCCCCTCAATATTGATTCGACTGCCTTTCTTTACGACACCAATCCCACCGCCTACTACCTCCCCGGAACCACAGGCTGGACGAATTTTACTGCTGTTACTGCTTGCCCCACTTCCATCTGGCTTCCTCAAATCTCCGCCGCCTGCATTCAATCCAACGCCTTCTCCTTCAACATCAACTGGGCAAGCGGAATGGTAGCGGTTGTAGAATCTTGCACAAATCTGGTTACTTCTTCTTGGCAACCAGTTCAGACCAATAATATGCAAGCCGACACAGTATATTTCAGCGACCCCAACTGGACAAATAATCCTGCTTGTTTCTATCGGGTTGTGTGGCAGTAGGGAGCGACACATAAAAGAAAGGGCAACCAACAGGCCATATGTACAACTTGTGAGTTCGCCGAAGGGGTTGCCATAGTAATCCCCTCAAACAGGACAGCGACATGGCACCTGTACCAGGGTTGATTCGCTTCGCTCGGCAACACGGTACAGGGCTCATAAACCAGAGCCTCCTCTACCTTCAGTGAACCGAAGCAGGATCATCATCCAGCAGCGGCCTGCCATGAACCGTGACGACGGAGCAAAGCGGAGGAGTCTCTGGTTCATGGCGCGCCCACGGGGAATCGAACCCCGCTTACTAGGATGAAAACCTAATGTCCTAACCGATAGACGATGGGCGCTCAGGGTTTCAAAGTGACGGACAATACCACAAACCTTCTCCTGCTCAACAATAAAAGAACGGATTGTCTAAGAGCCTACTTTCCTGTATAGTGTTATTAATAAGACCTTCACTTGGGAAATGTTCAGAATGCGCAACAGGCTAAAAGATGGCGACTCAACGTCCGATATGCTCAAAGTCATGTGCGAAGCCGCTCGCACTCTCAATGCCACGCTCAACGAGAATAAGTTTGCCGACGCGGTAATGCGGCTCTGTGCCAGGATACCCGGAGTCCGTCTTGCGTGGTTGGGTCTTGCCGAGTCTGACGGTACGCTGCAACCACTTGCTTATCATCCAAAACGAAGCGGCTATCTTCGCAAAATCAAGGTGAGGTGGGACGATACACCGCTCGGACGGGGGCCAACCGGTCGTGCCATGCGACAAAGGACGGCAATTGTCATGGAGGACGTTGCAGGAGATCCGTCATATGCGCCGTGGGTGGCCGCGGCACGACAGGAAGGCTTCTCCTCAAGCGTTGCGTTTCCTCTTCTCGTGCGCGGCAGCGTCATGGGGACGCTTAATCTCTACAGCAACCGCAGCGATTTTTTCACAAAACAGAATGTCGAAGTTCTACAGAGTCTCGCGGATCAAATGGCAGTATCTCTGCAGAACATTCAGCTGTTCGAGATCGAAAAGAAGCACTCAGCCGAGCTGAAGAAGAATGTGGCGGCTCGCAGATCGGCATTGCATGTCACAGGGGCGCAATTGCGCAAGGAGATGGCCGAACACAAACGCACTCGTGGGGAAATGGATCGTTTGTTCGAAGTGACGTCAAGTCCCCTTTGTGTTCTCGATCTGAAGAGCATGCGGCCGCTATTTGTGAATCGGGCATCCGAAGAACTTACTGGGTGCACTTTCAAGGAAATGCAGGGCAAACCATTGGACGAGTTCGTTCATCGGGACGACGTGGATGCCACTGTGAAGGCAATGAAGAATAAGGACGGCTTGAAGAAATTGACGATCGAGCATCGAATCAGGAGCAGTGACGGATCGTATCGATGGATCGTCTCCGATCTTGTTTTTTCCAGGCGAGATGGGCGCTGTTATATGTCGGGCCGCGATATCACGCAGGAGAAAGAAGATGCCCGGCGGCTCGCAGATGCGCTCGAGTTGCGGAATAAGATCGTGGAAACTGCGCCGATGGCCATAGCGCTGTTCAAGGCATCGTCGGGCGAATGCGTCATGGCGAACAAAGCGGCGATAACAATACCGGGCTATCGCACGTTTGACGATGCAATGAAGAACAATTTCCGGCGTAATAAATCCTGGAGGAAGGCAGGATTGCTTGATGCCGCAGAAAAAGTCCTCGCCAGTGGCGTTTCGGGCAAAGTGGAAGTGAACGAGACGACGGATCCCGGCAGGAGGATATCGGTTGATTGCTATCTCGCGCCGATGATGTTCGAAGGCGAACCCCACCTGCTCTTTGAGATCGTTGACAGGACCGAATTCAAGAGAGCCCAGGAAGAAAGAGAAAAGGCCGTGGCGGCAGTGGAGATCGCGAGAACGGCGAACAGGATCATTGAAAACATGATGGATCCTGTAGCGATAACGGATTTGAAAGGCACGGTCCGACAGTTTAATAAAGCATTTAAAATGACTCTCGGTCACGGGGCGGAGATCCTGGGGAAATACCTGGCGGAACTCGTTCAGATGGACGATGTTCCCAAAATGCGCCATACGTTCGAGAATCTGGCGCAACAAGGATCAGTGAGAAATCTCGAATTAAATATCCTTAAGAAAGATGGTGGCATTGTTCCGGTGCTTGCGAATGTCAGCGGCATGAAGGATGGCAGGGAGAATCTTCAAAGTGCAATAACGGTTTTCAGGGACATCACCGACAGGAAATTGATCGAGGAGGATCTGAAACGCTCCAATATCGAACTTGAACAGTTCGCATATGTTGCGTCGCACGATCTTCAAGAACCCCTGCGAATGGTTTCCAGCTATGTCCAGCTTCTTGGCGACAAATACAAGGGCCGGTTGGACAAGGATGCGGATACGTTCATTGAATATGCCGTTGATGGCGCAATGCGAATGCAGCGGATGATCAGCGGTCTGCTGGATTTCTCCCGAGTGAGCAGATCTGTCGAGACATTGAAGCCGACTGAGTTGGAATCCGTTCTCGGAAGCGCCCTGTCCAATCTGGAGATCGCCATGGAAGACGCCAATGCGACGGTCACCAGCGACAAGTTGCCGGTCGTCATGGCTGACGAGTATCAGATGATACAACTTTTTCAGAATCTAATCGGCAATTCGGTGAAGTTCCGGAGAGCAGAGCCGCCGCGCGTTCACATTTCCGCGCGCAAGGAGGGGAACGAATGGATTTTATCGTTCGCTGATAACGGAATAGGTTTTGATCCCAGTCATAAAGAACAAATGTTTAAGGTGTTTCACCGCTTGAACAGAAATGACAAAAGATATCCCGGAATCGGTGTCGGACTTGCAATCAGCAAGAAGATAGTGGAACGACATCATGGGAGGATATGGGCTGATTCTTCGCCAGGAAAAGGAGCGACATTCCATTTTACGATGCCGGTGAAGAAACATCACATCAAACAGGAAAAGAGCAGTTGACTTTAGCTCGGAATTGGACGGACAATGCCGGAGACAAGGGAAAGGGGCGATCATCATGAAGAGCAATGCACCTAAAAAGAAGAAGATCCTTCTCGTGGAAGACAACACGGGAGATATGCGTCTCATAAAGGAAATGCTGAAAGGATCGGACCAGCTCGATTGCGAGTTGGTTCATGTCTCCACGTTGTCTGAAGGGATCGAACGCATGGCGAAGTCGAGTTTTGATATTGTCCTGCTCGATCTTTTTCTGGCCGACAGCACAGGAATTGATACCTTCATAAAATTCAAGGAAAGCGTCACTCATGATGCCGCCATCATAGTTCTGACCGGTATTCAGGACAAAGACATGGGCGTCCGTGCGGTGCGGGCCGGAGCCCAGGATTATCTGCCTAAATCGGCGCTGAATGGCGAATTGCTCGCACGTTCCATTCTTTACGCGCTTGAGAGACATCAGGCGGTCGTTGAGCAGGAATCTCTTGTTGCAGGCCTCAAGGATGCTCTTGCCAAGGTTCGAAAACTCCGCGGCCTTCTGCCAATTTGCGCAAGTTGCAAGAAGATCCGCGACGACAAAGGCTATTGGCGGCAGGTTGAAGTGTATATAAAGGAGCATTCCGACGCCGAATTCACGCACGGCTATTGTCCCGAATGCGCCGCAAAATTATGGAAAGACTGACAGTCCGGTTAAGGCTCGCGTTTTCTGGGAGGCGGCTCTTTCCCGATGCGCCTCAGGACTTCTTGAAGATCATCCCACGCCTCCTTCTTGGCCGGCGCATATCTTAACAGGTATGAAGGATGAAAAGTGGGCATGAAATCGATTCCCTCGTAACTGTGCCATTTGCCTCGTAACTTCGTGATGCCCACCGTTGTGCCAAGGAGTCCCTTTACTGCCGTGGCGCCAAGACCGACCATTACTTTCGGTTTCAGCAGCGCAATTTGTGCCTTTAGATAGGGCAGGCAGGCTTGCATTTCATCCTCTTCCGGCGGGCGGTTGGCCGGTGGACGGCACTTCAGTATGTTGGCTATGAAAACCTGGTCGCGGCTGAATCCCATGGCCTCAATCATCTTTGTCAACAACTGGCCGGCCCGGCCGACAAAAGCCAGTCCCTGGAGATCTTCGTCTTCACCGGGCGCTTCACCCACGAAAAGAATTTCCGGGCTGACCGAGCCCTGGCCGGGGACTGTATTGGTTCGCGTCTGGTGTAATCTGCAATTCCTGCATTCTGAAACGACCTGGGCGATTTTTGTAAGTTCTTGCGATACGGAGTTGTCGGCGACGGGAGCGGGGGCGTTTTGTTTGGGCGAAGCAGTGCGCTGTCTCATGGCATTCGGGATCTCGACGCTCAGAGTCCCTTCGTCAATTTCGTATTGGAGATACTGGGAGACATCGTCAAGGATGGTCTTGATTGACACCGTTACCACCGTTATTGGCATTGCCATGCAGTTGCGCCGCTTTTCTTTCCTTGCGGGCCTTGTGCACCGCAACACCTTTCACAAAGAGCGGTCCGATCAGGATATAGCCGACACCCAGTGCGATCATCACGATTGCAAGCGGCACCGCCCATTGACCGAGCTGCTCTGAAAGGCCCAGGCATAGGAGCGCTATTACCAGAATCGCGCAGAAAGTGTAAAGCCCCACATGTTTTGTCGGCTTCGGGTATCGGAGGTTGGAGACTTGGAGGAAAGTGAAAGTTACGATACCCATGAGGAACAACGTGGCAACCCATCCCTGGTTGAGCGAAAAGCGATCGGTTGGCGGCGTTTGGCAGATGAATACAAACAATGCTACCCATCCCGCGTTCACCGTGATGGGTAAACCGGCATAGCCTGCCTGCCCTCGAAGCGGATCCCGGACCTTGAAGCGGGCAAGGCGAACCACACCGGAGACAGCGACTGCTGAAGGAAGGATTACCCTCCAAATGTGCTGGCTTTGGAGGCTCACGGCAAAGATTAGGATTGCCGGCGCAATCCCGAACGCGGTCATGTCAACGTACGTGTCCAGTTCGGCACCGAATTCGCTCTCACCTCTAAGCCACCTTGCAAGGTTGCCGTCCAGCCCGTCGAGTATCATGGCCAGCATGATCAGGAGCGCCGCATAGCGATAATAGGGGTGCTGGGGCACTTGCAGCGTGCCTGCATGCATCATGCCCTCAATAGTGACAAGCAGCGCCAGAAATCCTGACAGCATTGCCGCCAGGGTCACGGATGTCGGTACGGCCTGTCGCCATTTCATCATTATTGCCCGGCCCCCTTGCGCAGCTTTGCTATAACCGTCTCTCCAGCCGCAACATGATCGCCTTCCTTTATTACGACACTAACATCGGATTTCGGGAAATACATATCCAGTCTGGAGCCGAATTTCATCATGCCAATACTGTCGCCCTTATTGAGATCCTGATCGAGGGAGAGCCAGTAAACGACCCTGCGAGCGACCGGACCAACAATCTGGTTGACAAGGCACTTCGTGCCTTTGCCTTCAATAAGGATCGAGCTGTGCTGGTTGAATTCGGAGGACTTTTCCTGGAATGTGAAATAGCGTTTGCCTGGATAATATCCGAGGAATTTGACTCTGCCGGTTATCGGCGCGCGGTTAACGTGGACGCTGAAAAGACTGAGGAAAATACTGATCCTGACGCAATCTGTTTTAAGGAATTCCTTTTCCTGTACCTCGCTTATCCTGGCAATGACGCCGTCAGCACCTGAGACTATCAAAGACTCATCCGTGGGTGGGTTTCGCGTCGGGTCCCTGAAAAAATACAGCATGTAGCAGGTCATTACCAGCGCCACAATGCCTCCTGCGATGGCGGAAGGTGCGATCTTGACACCGCAGACGCGGCATATGATCCCGAGCACAATGCCCAAGACTATGCTTGCCACCACAAAAGGTATTACTTCCGGTCTTACACCCATGACTTCAATTCCGTTCTAAAAGGGGCTGATTCTTGACGATAGAGCGGGTTTTGTCAAGATTGTGGAACAGATAGCGCAACATTATTTATCTTTCGTAATTCATCCAGCAGGGCCTGCATATCCTCGGGCAATGGCGCGCGGAACTCGACTTTCCTGTTCTCGGTGGGGTGATGAAATGAAAGCAGCTCGGCGTGAAGCATCTGGCGATTAACGCCAACCGGCAGATTCAATCTGCGCACGTTTCCGCCATATTGTTTGTCGCCGACGACAGGGTGACCGATGTGAGCCATATGCACGCGGATTTGATGCGTTCGCCCGGTTTCGATGATCAACCGCAACAAGGAAGTCTGATCGAACGATTCCACAACCTCATACCTCGTTACCGCGATCCGCCCCCCGGTCGCCGGCTTTGTGGACATCTTTTTCCGGTCGTGCGCGCTTCTGCCTATGAGCGTTTCGATGCGGCCGGTGGTTGGCCGTGGAATGCCCGCGACGATGGCAATGTATTCTTTGTGGACAGTCCTCCGTTTGAACTGATTGGCAAGTTTCCTCATGCTCCGTTCGTTCTTCGCAATAACGAGCGCGCCAGTGGTATCTTTGTCAAGGCGGTGAACAAGTCCCGGACGGATCTCCCCGCCGATTCCGGCAAGATCGCGGCAGCGATACAGCAGGGCGTTGACGAGAGTGCCGGACGAATGTCCCGCCGCCGGATGAACCACCAGCCCGGCCGGCTTATTCACCACGACTATCTCAGAGTCCTCGTGCAGAATATCAAGCGGGATATTCTCTGCGGCCAGTTTCGGGCTGGGTTGCGGCGCCGGGATGTCAACGTCAACCTCCATTGCCGCGGCAATTTTTGCGTGCGGACGTAATTGTTTGCCTCCGATTGTGACATGTCCGGATTTAATGAGCGCCTGTATGCGCGATCTGGAGAGATCAGTCAGTCGCTCTGTCAGCCAGACATCCAGTCTTCGCCCTGTTGCATCGCGGGTGGCTTTCAATCGCATGGCGAATACTCCGGATTTGAGATTTCTCGATACACCATTTTGTTTGTTACTTTATTAGTCCATTGAGAGCAATGCGATTTCCA
>CAZASC010000029.1:23381-31334 GCA_964487695.1 uncultured Victivallales bacterium | reverse complement strand
AAACGAGGAACGACACGAATGAAGCACAATCTGGCCTGTATTGTCGAACGTTCGCCAATTGATCAGGGAGAGCCCCGCTCTGCTTTAGCCAACTTCCTGCGATGCATCATCATAGCCATCGCAGCCGTTGTGTTGAGCTGCCAGGCCGGCTGCAATCGAAAACCGCCTGCCGCTGCCATGCTCCCGCCCGATGTTGAAGTGATAAACGTCACGCCACGGGACGTGCCGGTTTATCGGGAGTGGATAGGAACTCTCGACGGGCTGGTGCACGCTCATGTCCATCCGCAAGTGAACGGTTATCTCCTCGCAGTCTATTACAAGGAAGGGACGCTGCTAAAGAGAGGCGACCTGATGTTCGAGATTGACGCAAGGCCGTTTCAGGCCGTCCTCGATCAAGCCATGGCCAGGCTCGGCAAGGATGAACTTGATGTGAACCGCCTCAAACCGCTCATCCAGGAAAATGCAGTCAGCCACCAGGAACTCGACGACGCCATGCAAGCCTATCTTGGCGATAAAGCCGCCGCCGACCAAGCCAGATTGAATGTGGAATTTACAAAAGTCACCTCACCCATAGATGGTTTGGCCGGCCTGGCCACGGCTCAAATTGGAGATTTGGTTGGGCCGGGCACTGAGGAATTGACGACCGTTTCCAGTGTCAATCCGATCAAGGCTTACTTTCCGGTCAGCGAACAGGATTATGTTCGCTACATGAAGAAATACCTCGATCAACCGGGCGGACCCGAGCACGAGGCTGAGATATCACTGGATTTGATTCTGGTGGATGGCACGCTTTACCCAAGGAAAGGCCAGTTCTATGCCGTGGACAATCAAATAGATCCACGCACGGGCGCGTTGCGAGTGGCGGCCCTGTTCCCAAATCCGGAGAACACGCTTCTCCCCGGCCAGTTCGCCCGCGTACGCCACACGCAGGTCCAACGGGATGCACTGGTGATTCCGCAGCGAGCAGTAATGGAATTGCAAGGGAGCTATCAGGTTGCGGTTGTCGGTGAAGGCGACAAAGTCCAGATTAGAATGGTCAAAGTGGGCGAGCGCGCAGGTTCAATGTGGATAATAGAGGACGGATTGAAGACCGGAGATCGTGTCGTCGTGGAGGGACTGCAAAAAGTCCGGGACGATACCGTTGTGCATCCCGTTCCATTTACGGAATCAACCGCAACCAACTCCATTCAGACCGAAACGAGGTAGCTGCGATGTCGAAGTTCTTCATCAACCGGCCGATCGTCGCCATGGTGATTGCCATAATCACGGTCCTTGTCGGTCTGGTCTCGATCTTAGGCCTTCCCATCGCACAGTTTCCCAAGATCGTCCCGCCGGAGATATTCATCCAGGCGAACTATTCCGGCGCCGACGCTGAAACCATCGAACAATCGATTGCTACACCGATCGAGCAGCAGATGAGCGGCGTGGACAACATGAATTACATGTATTCCATGAACGCCAACAACGGGACAATGCGCATGTACGTCAACTTCGACGTACAGACCGACCGTGACACGGACCACATGCTCACGCAGCTTCGCTATTCACTTGCCGAGCCCCAGTTGCCGATAGACGTCCGCAATTTCGGGGTGACGGTCCAGAAATCGCTTTCCACGCCGTTTCTTTTTTTTGCAGTCTATTCGCCGCACGGAACATATGACAATGTGTTCCTGGCAAATTACGCCTACATCAACATTGTTGACCAACTCACACGGGTGAATGGCGTTGCGAGCGTGGTCGTCTTCGGTGCCGGCCAGTACGCGATGCGTCTCTGGGTCAAGCCCGACCAACTTGCCCAGCTCAACATCACGGTCCCGGAAATCATCAATGCCGTCAACAGCCAGAACACCGTGAACCCGGCCGGGCGGATCGGCAGCATGCCGATTCCCGCAGGCCAGGAATTCAGCTACACCGTGCGCGCCCAAGGCCGGCTCCTGACGGATAAACAATTCGGCGAGATAGTTCTGCGCGCGAACCCGGATGGTTCGATGGTTCGCGTCAAGGATGTGGCCCGCATCGAACTGGGAGCGCAGGACTACGACACAATCGCGCGTTTGAACGGGAAGCCTGCCGCAATCATCTCGATGTATTTATTGCCAGGCGCGAATGCGATCGAGGTGTCCAAAGCAGTGAAAAAGTCCATGGCGGAGTTGAAACAGCGGTTCCCAACCGACCTCGACTACGTGTCCTCGCTGGATACGACTCTGGCTGTTACGGAAGGCATGCGGGAAATCATCGAAACCCTTTGCGCCGCCATGGTGCTTGTATTGCTGGTCGTTTACATTTTCCTTCAGGACTGGCGCGCCACACTGATTCCAATGCTGGCGGTCCCAGTTTCACTCATTGGCACTTTCGCATTTTTCCCGCTGCTCGGTTTTTCCATCAATACGCTCTCGCTTTTCGGCCTCGTCCTGGCCATTGGCCTCGTAGTTGACGACGCCATCGTCGTAGTTGAAGCCATCACACGCCACATTGAGGAAGGCATGCCGCCCAAGGAGGCCGCCTTCAAAGCCATGCAGGAAGTGTCCGGCCCGGTCGTGGCCATCGCACTGGTGCTTACCGTGGTGTTCGTGCCGACCGTATTTATGCCGGGAATCACCGGACGGCTGTACCAGCAATTTGCCGTGACGATTGCCATCTCCGTCTTGATCTCGGCTTTCAATGCGCTGACTCTGAGTCCTGCCCTCGCCGCGCTTCTGCTCAGGCCCCAGAAGAAAGCTAGTGGCGTTTTGGGTTTTCTGTTCGATGGCTTCAATCGCGTATATCGCCGTTCCTCGGACGGCTACGTTGGAGTCTGTGCAGCCCTGATTCGCAAGACGGCATTAAGCCTTGTGTTCCTGATCGCCGTGGCTGTCGCTGCAATCTGGATCGGCGGCAAACTTCCCACCGCCTTTCTGCCCGAAGAAGACCAGGGCTATGCCTATGTCAATGTTCAGCTTCCGGCTGCCGCTTCGATGGAGCGTACCGACCAGGTTGCCAGGAAAGTCGAGCAAATCGTCGCCGCAACGCCGGGAGTCAAGTATTGCACGACGGTGTGCGGCTTCAGCCTGCTCAGCGGTGTAAGGAGTTCATATGGGGCATTTTTCTTCGTGACTCTCAAACCGTGGAGCGAGCGGACAAAACCAGAGGAACGGTACGAAGCCATCACCTCGCACTTGAACCGCGAGCTTTCGAAGATTCCAGACGCTGTCGCGGTCTCCTTCCCGCCACCTGCCATTCAGGGAGTCGGCTCCGCAGGCGGATTCACTTTCGTCCTTGAAGATCGGGCGGGAAAGGACATCAAATTCCTGGCGGACAATCTGGACAAATTCATGGCGGCGGCACGAAAGCGTCCCGAACTGACAAGATTGAACACCGGCTTTCTCGCATCCGTGCCGCAGGTGTTTGTGAACGTGGATCGAGACAAGGCGCTCAAGCAGGGAGTCGCGCTTGGCGAGGTGTATCAGACTCTACAGACATTCATGGGCGGCTATTTCGTCAATTTCTTCAACCGTTTTGGAAGGCAGTGGCGGGTCTACGTTCAGGCAGAAGGCGAGTATCGCACCCGCGCAGAGAACCTGGGCCTGTTCTTTGTCCGCAACAGCCACGGCGACACGGTCCCAATGTCGGCGTTGACGCGGATCGAATCACTTTCCGGTCCGGAATTCACCATGCACTACAATCAGTACCGCGCCGTTCAGATCAACGGTTCCGCAGCTCCAGGCTACAGTTCTGATCAGGCGACACGTGCGCTGGAGGAGACTTTCGCCCAAACGATGCCGAGCGAGATGGGCTACGATTACCTGGGCATGTCGTTCCAGGAAAAGAAAGCCCGTGAGGGCGTGCCGCCGGCGGCCATCTTCGGGCTTTCCCTGTTTTTCGTTTTCCTCATCCTGGCCGCGCTGTACGAAAGCTGGTCGCTGCCGTTCAGCGTGTTGCTCGGCACACCGATAGCCGTGCTTGGCGCGTTCGCGGCCCTTGCCATGCGGCACATGGTGAACAACGTTTATGCGCAGATCGGCCTTATGATGCTTATCGGGCTCGCTGCCAAAAACGCCATCCTTATCGTGGAGTTCGCAAAACGCGAATACGAACAAGGCCGATCCCTCGCTGACGGGGCCCTGACCGGCGCCAGACTCAGACTGCGCCCCATCCTGATGACCAGCTTTGCTTTCATCTGCGGCTGCATTCCGCTTTGGATTGCATCAGGGGCCGGCGCGATCTCGCGCGAGACGCTGGGCACCGTCGTAATCGGCGGTATGCTGGCGGCCACTTGCGTTGCCATTTTTCTGGTCCCTGTGACATTCTATGTGATAGAAAAAATCAGCGGCAAAGAATCCGAACCGCGCGAGAAGCCAACGTCACAGGAAGGAAACGGGCAGTGAACGGGCCAGACAAACGGATCGTAACGATTTTCCCAGCCAGGCGATGCCTTACGCCATCGGTATTGTTTCTCCTGGCCATCCTCATCGCCGGATGTGCCATCGGCCCGAACTATCGCCGCCCTGCCATGGATGCGCCTTCCACATTCCGTGGCCAGGAAACCGTCGAGCAGCTCACTAACGAAGAATTACCGTGGTGGAACGTGTTCAAGGACGCGACCTTGACGCAACTCATCCAGACCGCTCTAACCAATAACTATGACCTACGTATAGCCGTCACGCGGGTCGAACAGGCCCAGGCTGTAGCCGTCCAGGCTCATGCGGAATTTCTTCCAAAAATCGGCTATCAGGCGGAGGGAGCGCGCGGCGAAAATGCGGTCTTCGGAAATCCTAGTCCAAGTGTTCAAACCGGATCGGCCTTTGCCGGCGTGCTTAATGCTGCCTGGGAAATAGACCTGTGGGGTCGCGTCAGACGCCTCAACGAAGCCGCCCGCGCAGAATTCCTGGCCAGCGAAGAGGCGAAGCGGGGCGTTACGCTGTCGCTCGTAAGCGCGGTCGCGCAGGCCTACTTCGAGTTGCTCGCGCTGGACAACCGGCTTGCCATCGCAAAACACACGACTGAATCGTTCCAAGGAAGCCTCAACCTCTTCAAAGAGCGTTTTGAAGGCGGAATCGCCTCGGAGCTTGAGAGTGCTCGCGCTGAAGCCGCACTCGCCACTACTGCTGCCGCCATTCCTGAACTGGAGCGCGAGATTGCCATCAAGGAGAACGAAATCAGCGTATTGATCGGACGTAATCCGGGCCCCGTCCCGCGCTCGACGACACTCCTCCAGCAAACGCTGCCGCCGGAGGTTCCTGCCGGTTTGCCGTCCGAGCTTCTGGAGCGACGACCCGACATACTCGAGGCCGAGCAGGACTTGCGCGCAGCCAACGCGCAGATAGGCGTTTCGCTTGGCGACATGCTCCCAAGCATCGGCCTGACAGCGCTTTTCGGCAGGGTCAGTCCTGACCTTTCCACTATGACGAAAAGCGGATCGAGTGCATGGTCGCTTGATGCGAACGTCGTAGGCCCAATTTTTCAAGGCGACCGTCTTCGAGGCCGCTACCACGAGGTCGAGTCAGCGCGGGAAGAAATAGAGCTCCGTTATCGTCAGACAGCATTGAACGCCTTCAAGGAGGTGTCCGATGCCCTGCTCTCTCGCGAGAAACTCGAAGGCATCCGCGAACAAGAAGAACGCGCCGTGAAAGCTTATGAAAAGGCCGTGAGAGTCTCGACCGAGCGTTACACAGCCGGCAAGGCCAGCTATTTTGAAGTTCTGGAAGCACAGCAACAGCTCTTTCCTTCCGAGAATGAACTAGTGCAGACCCAGCTCGCTCAGCTGCGCGTTTTTATTCAACTCTACAAAGCGCTTGGAGGCGGCTGGAAAACAGCGACTGCGATGCAGCCCGGCAATCACACGTCAGCGCAGCCTGCCGCAGCCGCCGCGCCGATCTCTGTTTCAAGCGATGCTCTGCGCCAAATTCTCCGGAACGCCACAAATCTTGCATGTGCCGCTGCCGCCGAAAACACCTTTGTGAATCACACGGTGTTTCTGACTCCGAAGGGCAGCTTGAAAGCACGTTACGACTTCGTCAGTGTCTTCTCCACTGAATACGAACTCGTGGCGAAACTGGCGGAGTGCCTGGCGGGATCATCGGTCAGGTTGAGAAAGCAGGAGGACGGCAGTTATCTTTATATCAAAAAGTCGAACGAACGGTTCAGCATTCGAGTTCTCCACGACGAATGTGACGACCGCCATTTCCAGGGTGTCTATTATATCACCGCGGACTGGGTGTTCATTACCATGCGGGCGCTGCTTCATCTCGAATGCAGGCCAGACAGCCAGGGCGCCATCGAATATTCAGCCCATATCTACTCTGATTCGGACTCGCGAATCATGAATCTCGTCTCCAAGATCCCTTTTGTACAACATTATCTGACCCATGAAGTGGACGACGTAGTGACAAAATTCGACATTATGTATGCCGAAATGCTGCGAGCCCCTGGCGAGGACATGAAGAAGGTCATGCAATTCAGGGATCCAAAAGGAAGCGTTTATTTTTCAGACCATGACATCGAACTAATCAACCGCTTTCTGGACACACGGCTCACTCACCACATATCATCTCAATAAGGTATTTCATCCCTTGAAATAGCGGTTCCCCCAATGGCGGGGAAACGACGATGAGACCAATATCCTGCTGAAAATGAAAAACAACAGAAAAGAGATATGGAACTAGCGAATGTAAAAGAAAGAGGCAAGGCATGCTAACGACAAAGTTGGGAGCAGCAGCAGGACGATGGAGAAGACAAACCATCATGGTTATACTCTACGTTATGACGACCGTGCTGGTAATAGGGCTGAGTGGGTGCATTTGGGTGCCGTGGGGTGGACCGCATGGCGGAGAGCGGGACGAACACCATGATGGCGAACACCATGATGGCGAAGGGCACATGGAAGCACGCTAGACTTGCCGCAACTCGTCGCATGGTGAGCCTCAAGATTAGGAACAACGCTGGAAAAGAAGACTATTAACAGACGGGTAATGTGGTGCCTCCGGCTTCTTGCTGTTTTTGCAGTATTTCTTCTTGCCGGATGCCGCGCGTTCACAATAGGCTGAATGCAGGCGGTGAAGAAAACAAGGAAAAGACAGGCTGGACACATGAATCGTAGAACTCGCGTTGTGGCGGTGCTTCTTCTTGCAGTCGTAGCGACGGTTGGTTGTGGCAAAAAGCCCAATCCGGAGCCGGCCAAACCTGCGGGACTTCTACAGCGCACTGGCAACGCTCTTGGTGAGGTTGGCAAAAAGACAGGCGATGCCCTGGACAATGTCGGTAGGTAACAGTGGAGACACATGAGCATGGAATCGGTCTGCCTGAAATTATGGCCGACATACATCAAAAAGGAAAACATGATGACAACAAAAGCAGGTCTATGGATTGATCACAGGAAAGCCATTATCGTGGCAATTACAGACAAGGGCGTGGAGACAAGCCTGACCGTGTCTGGCGCCGAGAGACAGCTTCGGCGTTCAGGCGATTCCCCGCTCAAAGGACCATACGATGCGCGGTCGGTGCCGGCGGAGAAAACGCAGCAACGGGCATTCAGCGTGCAACTCAAACGCTATTACGATGCGGTAATCGCCTGCATCGGCGACGCGGAGAACATACTCATTTTTGGCCCCGGCAAGGCAAAAGGCGAACTGAAGAAACGGCTGGAAGACTGCGGATCAGGCGCGCGCATCGCAAGAGTCGAAACAGAAGACAAGATGACGGATCGCCAGATCGCCGCGAAAGTTCAAAAATACTTTGCAAAATAGCCATAGGCAGCAGGATTTGCCTGCTACAGTCCGAACCGTTGTATGAGGAGAAAGATTACGGGAACGGTCAGCAGGCTGAAGAATGTGCTGTAAAAAATGCTTTCGGCTGCCAGTGTGACATCGCCGTGAAATCGCTCGGCCATGACACTGCAACTGATCGCCACCGGCATTACCGCGATCAAGTAACCGATCCTGCGCGTTTCCTCCGGAATCGCCACGCCGATTTTCATCA
>CAZASC010000029.1:0-23281 GCA_964487695.1 uncultured Victivallales bacterium | reverse complement strand
GCCTATTGCCACAGTCGCCAACGGTGCGAACACAAGCCGAGACAGTAACACGCCCCACAACACCTTGGGAAAACGATTCACCGCTATCGTCAATTCGCCCAGTTGTGCACCTATTGCCAGCAGCGACATCGGAATAGTCAGGCTGCCGACCATTGCCAGCGCCTGCACCAGCGCGGCTGGCAACATCATGGCCAACGGGAGCGCCGGATCCGTCGTTTCCAAATTGCGTGCCCATGGAAACAACAGCGCCACGGCGATGCCCACAGCAGTCGCCCACAAGCCGACATTCCTCAGAAGATTTTTTGCAGCCTGACGCATCTCACCATGCAATATCCAGACACCGAACGACCAAAGAACCAGTTGGGCGCCTGCGTTGCAAAGAAGCACCGTGCGAACGCCGCTGTCGCCGTAGAGCGCCTGTGCGATCGGCAGCGGGAGGAAAATCCAGTTTGGAATCGCGACAAGAAAAATAAAAGTGTTTCGCTGCGCGTTGCCGCTGAACACAGGCGCCAGCAACAGGCCGATAAAATACGCGATGATTATCAGCAGCCCGCACAACAGTGGACCAGCCCAACCTACGCGCAACGCAGCCGTGTCAATTATCCGCAGCATTTGCGTGAACACTAGCGCTGGAAAAGCCACGTCGACCACCAGCCGGCTCAGGATGGTCGTAAAATCAGCCGCGAGAAATCCACGCCGCCGCGCCAGCCAGCCTGCGAGAATGACTAGAAACATGGCCGCTATTTTCAAGAATACGACGTGAACCATGATTGCCTCAATTTACCGTTACTTCAGAGAATATCCTGAACGATGACCGGCAAGAAATAGCTTTTCCCCGCGGTATGGGCAATTGAAATCCCTAAACTATGTGCCATCAGGATAAGCCATTGAGGCCGGTGAGCGCGAAGATCGGCCTTTGTCTACTCCTTCGCTCTCACCGGCCTCCATTTCGCCTGCCTTTTCATTTTCCCCATGGCGTTGCCATGGGCTCCGGAATAGGACCCTTTCAGGGTCGTTTATTTCATCCTCTCTTCTTGTGCGTCCACCCAGTGGATGTCCTGACTATTATGAGAATGTTAGTATGACCAAAGCTCATCACTGCAACAGTAATCATACACGGTAGGGTTATACCCCACTGCAAAGCGTCAGCCAATATCGTAACCTGTCTGCAGAAAAGAAGAAACATACTCGTAGAAATGCATTCAATCCCAGAAACGGGAACATCGAAAGGGGTGTCATATGTTGTGGACAATTGCGGTAATACTGCTGGTTATGTGGGCGCTGGGAATGGTGACCAGTTACACGATAGGCGGGTTTATTCACATTCTGCTCGTGCTCGCCATCATTACAGTGCTGATCAGGATCATCCAGGGCAGACGAGCACTCTAGCCTGCTGATGAGCTTCGTTGCGTGTCGCATGCTTAAGGCTGGAAACCAATTACGTTGTAATATTCATGTAACAAAAATGGAGGTTCAAGATGAGTTCAAGAGGAATCATTGCCGTAGTACTGGTCACTCTGGGCATCGTGGTGCTCGCTTATTCAGGCATCACGTTTAGTACTCCTGGCCAACCTGTCAATATTGGACCAATACACATTGAAACCACACATAGCCACTTCATTCCACCGGTCGTCGGGGCAATCGCATTAGTCGGCGGCATTGTGTTGTTGCTCGTTGGATATAAGGAAGATTGACCTCCTGATCGGCAACGAACTGGACAAGGCAACCAAAGTGATGTGGGTGTTAAACTAAAATGAACCTTGGAAAGACCGAATGGAACCGGCGCTATCAAACTGCGTTGCGTAGATGCCTTGAGCAGGGCGGCAGTGCAAATACGCAGCAGGCGCACGGGCTCGGACTTCAGGCCGCGACGATTGGATTAGTAACATTGGACTTGGCCGGGATTCACGAGCGGGCGCTTGCTCATATATTGACGCCGAATCTCGCGTCCATGACCAAGCGGAGGCTCATAAATAAAGCAAAGAGTTTCTTTGCCGAAACCATCGTCCCGCTGGAAAAGACTCACCAAGCTGCCATGAAGGCCGGCGTCCGAGTCAACGAACTGACTCAGGCACTGCGTCGGCGTGTCATGGAGTCCTCAGCCTCGACTCGCAGCTTGAAACGAAGCATTATCAAGCGCAAGGGAGCGGAGAAGTTGCTTAAGAAAAGCGGGAAGCACCATGCGCGACTGTTGACTGAGTCATCTCGCCTGCAGAAGCATTTAAGGCGTCTATCGCGCGAAATCCTTTTGGCACATGAGGCCGAGCGACACAGAACCAGCCATCGGATTAATGATGAGATCGCCCAGAGCCTGATCGCAATTGATTTCCAGTTGTTACTCTTGAAGAAAGCGGCCGGGGACAGCACTGAGAATCTAAAGAAAGAGATTGCCGGCACGCAACGACTCATGAGACACTTTGCCAAGAAGGTTAAAGAAGTTCGAGCGAGTGGCCTATGAATTCAGAATCAAGGATAAAACGCAAGTCCAACGCCCTGGCGCGACGATATCAGACGGGCTTGCGCCAATACCTTAAGCGAGGTTCGGCGGCAAGTCTGAAAGCGGCACTGAGGCTGGGCCGTCAGGCGATGGTTTTCGACCTGGAGACTTTGGATCTGGCCTTGATTCACGAACAGGCATTGATTCTCCACACTTTGCCCGTACATTCTTCCGCCGACCGGACGCGCGTCATTCGAAGGGCTGGGACTTTCTTTGCCGAGGCAATCCTGCCGATGGAGAAGACGCACCGCTCAGCGCTTGAGGCAAACGTCCAATTGAGTCGGCTGAATCGGGATCTAAATCGGCGCACCATGGATCTAGCCGCCTCCAACCGGCAGTTGAAAGAAGAAATCGCCAAGCGCAAGGTCACGGAACAAAGCCTTCGCGATAGTGAGCAGCACTCGGTTCGGTTATTGGACGAGTCGCGGTACATGCAGGAGCAATTACGAGTTTTGTCCCGCGGGACGTTGTCAGCGCAGGAGGAAGAGCGAAAGAGGATCAGCCGCGAGCTTCATGATGTCATTGGTCAGGTACTGACAAGCATCAATATCAGGCTGGCTGTTTTGAAGACGGAGGCCACGGCCAAGGCCAGAGGGCTGACAAAGAGTATCGCGCATGCTCAACGGCTGGTGGAGAAATCGGTGAACATCGTGCGCCGGTTCGCTTCCGATCTACGGCCGGCATTACTGGACGATCTGGGGCTCATTCCGTGCCTGGAGTCTTTGCTTACTCGCTTCATGAAAGCGACGGGGATCCGAATGAGTTTGACGGCATTTGCAGGGGTGGAAGAGTCGAGCAGCGCAAAGAGGACTGTGCTTTATCGTGTCACCCAGGAAGCGCTGACCAATATAGCGCGTCACGCACACGCCAACAGGGCTGAAATTATAATCAAGAAATTTGCAAACAATGTTCACATGCAGATCAAAGACAACGGCAAATCTTTCGATGTGAATCGGGTGTTGCGTCCCGGAAGTGTGCGGCATTTGGGACTGCTAGGCATGCGAGAACGGGTGGAGATGGTCGGAGGCACATTCAGCGTTGAATCAGCGCCGGGTAAAGGCACGATCATCAATGTGCATATCCCATTCGGCAACGGCGATAAGAAGCACAGTCACCCATGAATCCCGCAAGGGTTTGCTACTATTTGCCACTAATCGTGGAGCCTTAATGCCATCAGGTTTTTAGCATTCAAGAATAAGGTTTCACCTGATACGTATGGCATTGTGTTTACTGATAGTCTGATGTCATGAAAAAGATGGCTTTCAAGCGCAAGGAATCGGGGCTTCCATTGAACTGTGCCAAACGCATTTCTGTTATGCTGGCTGAAGATCACATGATAGTTCGGGAGGGCTTGCGGCGATTGCTGGAGGCCGAGAGCGATATTCAAGTGGTCGGCGAAGCTGACAACGGACGCCATGCAGTGGCAATGGCAAAACAACTGCGTCCCGATGTGGTCGTCATGGACATAGCGATGCCGTTGCTCAATGGGTTGGAGGCCACCCTCCTGATTCGGCAAGCCATCCCTGACGCCAAGATTATTATTCTTTCCGCTCACAGTGATGACGCTTATGTTGAAAAAGTAATGGCTTTAGGTGCGGTGGGATACCTTATCAAGCAAACATCGGCAGAACTTCTGTCCTCTGCGATACGGGAAGTCCAGAAGGGAAATACTTTTTTTAGCTCCTCAATCGCCAAAAGACTCCACCATCGCAATCAGAAGTCGCCGGATCGAGCCGGCAAGCTGAAGGCGAAGAGTAGCAACTTGAGTTCGCGTGAGACTGAGGTGCTCCAACTTATTGCCGAAGGCGCAGCCAACAAGCAAATCGCGGCGGAGCTCGGAGTAAGCATCAAGACAGTCGAGAAGCACCGAGACCATCTCATGCGCAAGCTCGATATTCACGATACGGCGGGCATCACCCGCTACGCCATCGAGAATGGCATCATCGAAAGCAGTGTCCAGCTGACCATCGTTCGCCCCGAATAATCCTGTCGCGTTGATTGATTATCAGGCAAGTCGCCCATCCTTATACCGTCATCAGTTTGCTTTTGCACTATTAGGTGGACGCCGCGCTCCGTCGCGGCGTATGTGCAATTGGGCGCTAAAAAGCGTGCGCGGAGCGCCCGCTCCACCAAAGACAATAGTGCAGTTTCACACTAAAAGTGGTATTACAGGTGATTCTGCTGAAAAACATCCGACCTCCCGGAGGGCGGCTACAGAATACACGAAAATACCCGGCTTATGCTCTGTAGCCGCGGTCCGTTACCGCGGATTCCGGGGTTTTTCAGTAGAATCTACAGGTAGGGTTTTACCCCATAGCCGTGTTCAAGCCCATATCGTATTATTACAACATCGTTGCAAAGTGGCAGAAGGAAAAAGACGGCGCAGACACAGCATGTACTGCCATCCGAGCCAAAAAGAAACGAGCTTATTTCGCTTGCGCTGGGGGGGTGGCTAAAGTATTGTAAGGGTCGGTGTTATTAAGTGCTGCCTAAGCAGCTACATGTGGAAAAAGGAGTCATGCATATGTCGGATCAAAATGTCAGAGCGAAATCAAAGTACGAGGCGCCAGTTATTGTACCCTTGGGAGAGATGGCCAGGGGATCCGGCGCCTGCCAAGCTGGAAGTTCAGTTGTAGCGCCGGCTTGCTCTGCCGGTGGTGCTGATTCTGCTGTGATTGATTGCACGGCGGGTGCTACTGCAGTACACGCTTGCACAATGGGTGCCACTGCACAAACTGCTTGTACGGCCGGACCGACCAATATCGGCGGAACATGCTCTGCCGGTGGCAGCGCAAACCCAACTTGCACTGGTGGCGCTTCTCCTGGTGTAGGTTGTTCTGCAGGCGGTAATCAATAAGTTAGATGCTTTTTGCATGGCTGGCAGCGGTATGTAGGAGACCGCATTGCAGCTTGCCTGACGCTCTAACGCTATTTTCGGCGAGGATGGTTTTCCAAACCGAAAGTAGCGTTAGAGTAAAACTGGTCTTTCCCGGACAATCGTTCAAGGTTGACGGGACTCATTCTTTTGCGGAATGCCAGACGGCGTTCCTGCCTCTATGGAGGGAATGATCAATGAATCAAACGGATAGACCTATTGCCAATCCCATCGTTGTGCTCCGGGAGGAGTTCGATGATTGGGCTGTGCTTTTTAATCCCGATACGGCGGATGCGGTGGGAACCAATCCTGTCGGTGTAGCGGTATGGAAACGGATGGACGGCAAGAAAAGCCTCGGTGATATTGTGTCGGAGATCAGGGAAAGCTTTGAAGGTACTCCGGATTCCGCCCTTAAAGAGATCTCCGCCTTTGTTAATACTCTGGATGAAAAGGGTTTTGTGGGGTTGGAAGTGAAGAGAAAATAGCGGATGTCCGGGAAACTCAAAGATAAGATAGAACCAGCAATGTCACAGGTCATGCGTACCCCGCGCAACCTGATCCTTGAAATCACATCCCGCTGCAATCTACGTTGCCGTTATTGCTACTTCTTCAACAACCCTGCTGTAGAGTACCGTGATCTTCCTACAGACGAA
Source organism: uncultured Victivallales bacterium (assembly GCA_964487695.1). Taxonomy (GTDB): domain Bacteria; phylum Verrucomicrobiota; class Kiritimatiellia; order UBA8416; family CAZASC01; genus CAZASC01. The sequence continues at coordinate 17,256 of CAZASC010000029.1, read as the reverse complement.
TGGCTCACCTTCTTTGACGAACTAGGCTCGCTCGGCGTGATGAACGTCACCCTGGCAGGAGGGGAGCCGTTTATCCGGGAAGACCTGTCGCTGCTTCTCCAGGGCATCGTCCGCAACCGGATGCGCTTCGCTTTCCTGTCCAATGGCTCGCTGATTGGCGATGAAATAGCCAGTTTCATCGCCAGCACAGGTCGCTGCGAGTATGTCCAGGTGTCGGTGGATGGTTCGTGCGCCGAAGTACACGACTCCTGTCGTGGAAAAGGTTCCTTTGAAAGTGCCATACGCGGGATTCGCACTCTGCAGCGACATCGTATTGGCGTGGCCGTGCGTGTCACGATTCATCATAATAACGTGCATGATCTGGAAAATATCGCCCACTTTATTTTTGATGAGCTAGGTCTACCAGATTTCAGCACCAACTCAGCCGGGTACATGGGCACATGCTGCGTGAATGCGAATGATTTGCTGCTGAATATAGAGGAACGGAAGGAGGCCATGGCGACATTGCTGCGCCTGGTGGAGAAGTATCCTGACCGCAGCACGGCAAACGCCGGACCATTAGCTGAAGGACGCACATGGCGTCGAATGGAGGAGGCGCGGGAGCAGAACGCGCCGGCATTTAACAATGGCGGGCGCCTCACAGCATGTGGCTGTCCGAGCCACAAAATCTCCGTGCGTGCCGACGGCGCAATCGTTCCTTGCAACTTGTTAGCCCATATCAAATTAGGGCGTATCAACCATGATTCTCTGGCTGAAATATGGCAAAAGAGCCCGGCGCTGAACCAACTCCGCAACCGACATACGCTCCCGCTGGACGGGTTTGAGTTTTGTGCCGGTTGTTCATACATCCCCTATTGCACAGGCAATTGTCCGGGGGTGGGCTACGCATTAACTGGTAAAGTTGATCATCCCAGTCCTGACGCGTGTTTACGAAGATTTCTTAATGAAGGGGGCACTATTCCATGAGCTTGAAGAGAGGTGCGAAACAGCAGAAGGCAGGGACGCATGAAATCAACACGTTGTATTTCTATTTGACCGAAGGGTGTAATCTGGCATGCCGCCACTGCTGGATGGGACCGAGGTTCGATGCCACAGGCAAACACTATCCCACGCTGTCGGTCGAGGTGTTTGAGACGGCTATACGCGAAGCCAAGCCGCTGGGCCTGAGTGGCGTCAAGCTTACCGGCGGTGAGCCGTTGTTGCATCCACACTTCACTCGTTTGTTGGAGATTATCAGGCGTGAAGAGTTGAAGCTGACGATCGAGACCAACGGCCTGCTATGCACGCCGGAGATCGCTGTCGAGATTGCCAAGTCTCCCAACCGATTCGTATCCGTAAGCATAGACGGCATTAATGCCGCAACCCATGAATGGGTGCGCGGTGTACCTGGATCTTATGAAGCAGCTCAACAGGCGGTGCGCCACCTTGTGGCCGCCGGAACAAGGCCGCAGGTCATTTTTACGGTGATGCGCTGTAATGCAGGCCAGGTGGAGGCCATGGTTAGAATGGTCGAGGAACTGGGTGCTACGTCACTCAAATTCAACGTGGTGCAGCCCACTGCACGAGGCGAGAAGTTGCATGAAAACCAGGAGACTCTTAACATCGCCGACCTCATAAAGTTGGGGCGGTATGTGGAAGGAGAATTGGCGCCCAAGACCAAGCTGAAACTCTTCTTTCATTACCCACACGCCTTTACGGCCCTCAATCGCATCGCCACAGGGGATGGATGCAGCGCCTGCGGGATATTAGGCATCCTTGGCGTCATTGCCAGCGGACACTATGCCCTGTGCGGCATCGGCGAACAGGTGCCGGATCTGATCTTTGGGGCTGTAGGCAAGGATAAGATGGAAGATGTCTGGCGGGATAACGCCATCTTGAAGGCGCTGAGGGACGGATTGCCCGAGCGATTGGAAGGTGTCTGTGGCCGCTGTCTGATGAAGTGGAGTTGTCTGGGCTCATGCGTTGCCCAAAACTACTACGGCAAGAGTAGTCTATGGGCGCCATATTGGTTCTGTGAACAGGCTGAAGAAGCGGGGCTTTTTCCAATTTCACGTTTGGCAACAAGACCCACACAGTCTGCACGTATCACTACCGGCAATGCAGTTGCAGAATAGTAACGGGAGTCCTCAAGTACACGCTGGCATAAATGATACAACGTATTCGAAGCGGCTCCGCGGAGCGTCGCCCTCCCATACTGATCTTGATAGCGGCACTTTGAAGGGAGGGCGAGACTCCGTCGAGCCGGGAATACACGTTGGGGAACTTATGAAACAATGTGCTAAGGACATGTTCTTCGCTGCTTATGTCGGCCCGAGCATGAATCCGACTCTGCGCGAGCCGGAGATCATGGAAATCATGCCTTATGGCAGCAAACCCTTGAGCGTTGGTGATGTTGCCTTCTTTCTGCCACCTGGTGCTGATCAGCCTGTCGTGCACCGCGTTGTCCGTGTTACCCCTGCAGGCATATCCACGCTGGGTGACAACAACGCCCAAGAGGACACTTTTCTCTTGCAGTCAGAGAGTATCAAGGGCCGGGTGGTTGCCGCGTGGCGTGGACAGAAGCGGCGGAAGATAGCGGGCGGGCTGCAAGGCCGGTTGACAAGCCTCTGGTTTCGTTGGCGAAGTGTTCTTGACCGTGGCGTATCTCCCCTGCTTCATCCACTTTATCAATCCCTGTCTCACTGGGGGGTGATCGCCAGGTTGTTGCCTGCCCGCTTCCGTCCGCGAGTTGTTGTCTTTCACGTTCAAGGCCGGGACCAGTTTCAACTTCTGTTGGGAAAGCGTGTCATTGGGCGATACAATGACTTGTGGCATCAATGGCAGATCCAACGGCCATTTCAATTATTTGTGGATGGAAGTGCCCTTCCAAGGCAACAGGATAGGGATCGAATGAACCGGCAAGTTTTGACTGAACGGCAACGAACGCTGAACCATCTACTGACGAAGGAAGTCTGGCACAGCCTCATTCTGGCTGATGGAAGTCATTGGGAAATTGCCGCCGGCGATGAAGAGGCCGCATCCATCGTTGCACTACTGGGATCGGCCATGCAGTTGAGCGGGGCTTCAAGCGCAATTAGATCTTCCGATCACGGTAAACCATGCAGACTTCTCGTTCAGATTGACGCGCACACACCAGTGACGGATTGTTATGTTCCGCTGCCATCAGAAAATGACGGCGTCGTTTCATGCATTCTAAGTCCATGCGATCACTGGGGCGGACCGCACGTCAATCTTGTGAGATTAGCGCTCGTCTTTGCCCGCGAAGCACAGTCGCGCGGCGGAGTCCTCATTCACGGCGCGCTCGCAGAACGCGATGGCATGGGCGTGATCCTGGCTGCGCCGGGCGGGACTGGAAAGACCACGGCCAGCAACCGGCTCCCGCCACCGTGGCACTCGCTTTGTGACGACACAACGCTGGTGGTGAGGGATTCGCGAGGCGACTACTGGGCGCATCCATGGCCCACATGGAGCCGCTTCCTTGACGGCGGACCGGGCGGGACGTGGGACGTTCAGAGTGCTGTGCCGCTCAAGGCCATTTTTCTCCTGTCCCAGGCGGTTGACGACAGGGCGGAACGGGTTGGCCCGGGGCATGCAGTCAGCATGCTTGTGGAATGCGCGGGACAGGCCTCAATGTCCATGCCAATAGGCTTATTCAAAGAAGAAATCCACGCCCTGCATCTGGAACGGTTTAATAACCTTTGTGCTTTGGCCCGTGTTGTACCCGCACATATGCTTCACATCAGCCTGACCGGCGCCTTTTGGGAAGAGATTGAGCGGGCACTTGATGGAGGACACTGCGATGATAAGTGAGCCTCTTAAAGATAGTTGCCAGGGTTCAGTGTTCAGATTTCAGGAATGTTTAATTCGGTCATAATCATGGTGCTCCGGCCTGACATCTGAAACTGAACACAGAACACTGACACATGAACACTTTGGTGCAATTATGCAAACGCAGCCTGATTCGATAAAACAGAAAATGCGACGCGCCATGCAGCTTGGCCGCGCCTTGCGTTTTGTGTGGGAGAGCGCAAAAGTCTGGACGATCATTAACGGGATTCTCGTTGTAGTTCAGGGTGTTTTGCCCTTACTCCCGCTGTATCTCACGAAGCTTATAGTCGATGCCGTGACAGCGGGGGTTACGGCTCCTGATAAATCAAGCGCTCTCAGACACGTGCTGTTGCTCGTTGGCCTTATGGCCGCAGCGACACTGTTTGCCGTCTTAATCCGGGCTATAGCGGGATTGGTTGGCGAATGGCAGGCTTTCGTAGTCACGGATCACATGAATGACGTGCTCCTCGCCAAGTCCATTGAGGTTGACTTGGAGTATTACGAAAGTTCGAGATACTATGACGCACTTCATCGTGCTCAACGCGAGGCTCCATCTCGGCCCATCAGTATCGTAAATGGTCTGGCGCAGATTGGTCAGAACGGAATCTCGCTGCTGGCGATAGCGGCACTTATCCTGTCATTTAACTGGATCGTAACGATAATACTGCTCATTGCTGTCATATCCGGCGCCGCAGTGCGATTAGCATATACAGGCAAGTTGTATTGCTGGCAACGTGAGCAGACAACCGCTGAACGGCAAGCCGCCTACCTCAATTGGATGCTCACCGACAGCAGTCATGCCAAGGAAATTCGCCTGTTTGACCTCGGTTCTCTGTTCGTGCGCAGGTTTCGCGATATTCGCTGGAAACTTCGCAAGGGAAGACTGGCCATCACAAGCAGGCGTTCTGTCGCTGATTTTGCGGCGCAGACTCTTGCAACTGGTGCAATCTACGGATCGTATGCCTGTGTTGCCTATCAGGCAATGCGGGGAAGGATCACGCTGGGTGATATGGTGATGTATTATTCGGCATTTCAGCGAGTTCAAGGATCCCTTCAGGGGATATTAGGCAATCTGGCGGGACTGTATGAAGACAATCTTTTTCTTTCAAATCTCTACGAGTTCCTTGATCTTAAACGAACGGTCATCGAGCCGGTTCGTGCAATTCCTGTGCCCCAGCCGATGCAACGCGGTATTGTGCTGAACCATGTGAGTTTTCAATATCCCGGAGGAAAGAGGAAGGCTCTTGAGGATATTTCCCTCAGCATCCGGACGGGAGAAGTGGTCGCATTAGTTGGCGAGAATGGTTCGGGAAAAACGACTTTGATCAAGTTGTTATGCAGGCTGTACGACCCGACAAGCGGGACCATTACCATGGATGATGTAGATCTTCGCCAGTTTGAAACAAAAGCGCTGAGGAAGGAAATAGCCATCATTTTTCAGGATTATGCGCACTACCATCTGACGGCCCGGGAGAACATCTGGCTTGGGAATACGGCGCTTCCGCCCGACCATGAAGGTGTCATAGCCGCAGCGCGCCGATCGGGGGCTGATGAAGTCATCGGCGCATTGCCTCATGGCTACGATACGATTCTGGGGAAATCGTTCGAGAACGGGGAAGAACTGAGCATTGGCGAATGGCAGAAAGTGGCGCTGGCTCGCGCCTTCGTGCGCGATGCACAAATCATCGTGCTTGACGAGCCGACGAGTTCCATGGACGCGAAGGCTGAATATGATGTCTTTCAGAGTTTTCGGCAACTGGTGTCCGGTCGAACAGCCATACTGATCAGTCATCGCTTTTCCACCGTCCGGATGGCTGACCGCATTTACGTCCTGAAGCATGGAAGCGTCATCGAAGAAGGCACTCACGAAGAGCTCGTTGGGACCGGAGGAAGCTATGCACGGTTATTCGAAATGCAAGCACAGCATTACCGGTGAAGACAGCTAACAGCGCAGGTAGTCAGCAGTCAGAATAGCGACGCTGGTCTTTTGGAGGTGGAACGGGCTCTCCGAGCACGTTACTTTTGCCTCGAATGGGACGATACAGGGGCCAGAGACGCCGCTCGGAGATCGGCGTCCACCGAGAATGCGACTAGCTGATGTTTGGTGGTAGTAACGAATGAATGATACTCAAATTGACGAATTCCTCCTTTACTGTCTGCGCGCTAGTCCGGACAAGAAAGGAGATGGCGGATTCGATACGTTGTCGGAAGCCGATTGGGACGATCTCCTTCAGCAGTCGGCCAGACATGGGATTGCTTCCCTGTTTTACCATCGTCTGAGAACATTACATCCGGACATACTCATTCCGCCCCGCATAATGGGAAGACTGCGACAGGCGCATCTCGATAATTCCGCCAGGAATCTACGGCTATACGACAATCTTTCCAAGGTCCTGAAGATCTTACGCCGCGATAGCATACCGGTGATTGTGTTGAAGGGGGCGCATCTGGCAGAGCTTGTCTATGGCAATCGTGCGCTTAGGTTCATGGGCGATCTGGATCTTCTGGTACAGAAGAACGATCTAATGAGGGTTGACGCACTTCTGCTTGAGATGAGTTGCACCCCGACTGTCCATAACAGGATTGTGGCGAACGACAACAATGAATTTGTCTATATAATGCCGAAGCGGGATGTGAGCCTGGAGATACATTGGAGCATCCTGTCTTCTGCGTTTCCGTTTACCATAGATATAAACGGGCAATGGAAAAGGTCGAGACCCGCCGTTATTGCTGGAGTTAATGCCGCAGTTCTATGTCCAGAAGATCTATTGCTGCATCTCTGCGTTCATGCGGGGTGCACGCATGGTTTTGAACCCGGGCTGAAACTTTTTTGTGACATCAGCGAGATCCTTCAGCATGACGGGGCAAGTATGGATTGGCGTCTTGTACAACGTCTCACCCGTGAATGGGGCATAGAAAAATGTGTTTACCTGACGCTGGCGCTCACCGTGGAATTGTTAGGGGCGGATTTGCCGGAGGGATTGTTGGAGATTCTCAAGCCCAGTGACTTTGAAGAACGCTTTGTCGTTTTGGCCAAGGATCAGATTTTCTCACGAAGGCTGCGGACCGGTCAGCCTTTGTCAATGTGGCCGGCCGTCGCCAGATTCTGGGGGGCCGACCGACTGCGGGACAAAGCGTTTCTCTTTCTCAAAGGCTTCTTCATTCCCAGGGAAGCCATGGCCCGGCTATATCCAGCCCCTGCCGATTCAATAGGAATCTATTTCTACTATGTTGTGCGCTTTAGAGATCTTCTACGAGTGTATGGACGTGATATTTGGCGGTGGCTCAGACGCGATAAAGAAATGCAGGCTTTCGCCAAAGAGGGAAAGGACCTCACCACCCTCAAAGATTGGCTGCTGTTGAGATGACTCGTCACCGGCAGACTGATCCTCGAAGCGCCAACCCAACTCTGGTGTCAACAGCCATTCGATGATTGGGTGTGACGGTATTTGCTTTGATCCATTTCTTTTCGCTCATGGCTTCCTGCCTTCGATGCGTTTGATCTCGCGGTCAAAGTCAGAGATGTATTCTGCGTCCTGCCGTTTGCGATAGATCCTATACCTGTTCACTCGGTAACCCACGGCAATGATCGCATCTAGGTTCAGACTTACTGATCTCGATGGGGAATGGTTTGGCACTTTTACCTGTCGTGGCACGGGCATCTTGCCCGTGTTGCTGGGCATTTTGCATGGGCTAGACGCCCATGCTACACAAAATGTCCCAAGTCATTTTCCTGAAATAGATGCATATTCCCTGTAGAGATCAGGAAGTCTGAGGTTATGGTATTTGGCCGAGTAGTTCTTCCCCTCAGCGGCTGCAAAGGATTGCAGCCCTCCATTGCATGATACACAGAGTCTCGATGTCTCAATTTGGAGGGCGCGAATCCTTTCGCGCCGCATCCATAAGGTTGTTCCTGATGCGTCCGTGTTGCGTACCACGTCTTAGGAAGTGTTGGGTCGCCCGTTTTCTGCTCTGGTAGGGTTACACCCCATAGCCACGATGTGATCCATCGCGTAGTGTATTGGCAGATAAAACATAATACAGCGCGATAGGAGGGAAAACATATGCCATTAATTACCATCATTGTTACACTTGTCATAATCGGAGCCGCGCTTTGGGCGATCAACACCTATGTCCCGATGGCCAAACCTGTGAAGACCATCCTGAATATTGTTGTTGTGGTCGTTCTCTGCCTGTGGTTGCTGCAGACGTTTGGCATTATAGGCAGCATCGATAGTATCAGAGTTAGATAGGATGCTGGACGGATAAAATACAAACTGGTTCGTAAACAAAAAAGGAGAAATAACATGATGAACAGACTAATCACATGGAGTCTTCGGCTTCTGGTTCTTCTCTCAATATGTTTTCTTGCCGGGTGCAGGATGTTTACGATTGGCGGTTGAAGTCCGGTGCAGGAAAAGAGAGGGCAGGTCAGGAGGGAAAGATGATTAACAGAACTCGCATTGTGGCGGTGGTTGTCAGCCTTGTGGCGTTATTGACTTTGGGCGTGGGGTGGTTTGCATCAGGGCAAAACACCAACACGCCTGGACAACTCAGCCCAGGCATGGAGTCACCACTGATACGAGATATAAATCTGGTAAGGCAAGTGGAAAATCTGGCGGCAAGAGTTGACGCTCTTGAGGCCACTGTCGGCAGGTTGGATAACGAACTCAACGAGATCAAAGGGAAGAGTAACAACAAGAAATAACAAACAAGCAGGGAGACACGAACGATGAAAAAGATTCTGGTATTTATTGGAGTTATTTTGGCGGCGATAGGAGCCATGGCTGGAAGCGAGCCGATACAGCTCAGTCTTACTCCGAACATCGCCATTTTCGACCGAAGCGAGACGATCGAAGGATTGACGCTCAGTGTATGGGGCGAGAATCCGCAGACGTCGCTGGCGCTGGGAATTGTGAACGGATCCACTGGCAGGAGCGCCGGTTTCAGTCTTGGGTGTATCCTCAACTACTCCGACGACTACAAGGGAATTCAGTGGGCGCCGATCAATTACGCGATGGGCGACTTTTTGGGATGGCAAAGCGGGCTTGTGAACTACACCGAAGGTTCGATGAGGGGGTTGCAAAGCGGTGTGGTTAACTACGCCGGGCACCTGACGGGATTGCAGTTGGGAGTCGTCAACTTTGCGCAGACGGCGACAACCGGGGTGCAAATCGGATTGGTGAATCTTATTCCCGAGAATCGATGGTTCAGCGATTTACCCGACGAGTTGGCTCCCGGAATGGTCATCATCAACTGGCGCTTCTAAGCGTATCGGCGTCAAGTAATTTCCCGCTGAGGCGGTAACAAGCGTCGGCGGGAAATTACACACAGATTAATGGAACAGCGGAATGGGGAAGTCAACATGGAGTTGGCACTTCAGATCCTGAGAGAACCACGAGATGGCCTAATCCTGGTCGCCGATGATGAACCTCTTCACAGAAAGGTTCTCAGTGACATCCTTCGACTGGAGGGCTGTTTTGTGGTAACAGCCGAGAACGGCTTTCGCGCCATCGAACTGGCCAGATCCGTCAAACCTGATTTGATTCTGATGGATATCCAGATGCCTGTGATTGACGGTATCTCTGCGATCAAGGTGCTGAAGGCAGATCGCGATACAGTATCCATTCCAGCCATAGCCGTCACTGCGCTGGCCACGCTAGGCGACCGCGAACGCATACTCGAAGCTGGGTTCGACGGGTATTTATCCAAACCCATCTGCATCACAGATCTATGCTTCGAGGTGCATCGGCATCTTGGCAGGAAACCCGAACGAACTGAAACCGCGTTGGAAGGGCGGTTTGCATAAATCATTTCGTTCCCCTTCTAATGGCCAGGGTGACAACGAAGATGTACGAAGATGTTCACCGACGACAAACAGGCATAAACACACATGAATCCCGATTCTTTCTCGCCATCGTCATTCGCATCGCACTGTGTTTACTGTTCGCTGCATCATTAGTTAGAGGCGATGAGATTACCAATGGCGAGCCAGTTGCGCCACTCACGCTGCAACTCAAGCCGGGAGAGTACGTGTGGCATCCTGAGATTTCGCCCTCCGGGCCTGTAGTGATCATCGTCAGCCTGTCCGAGCAAGTGCTCCATGTGTATCGGAATGGTGTGCGTATCGGGCGCTCGACAATCAGCTCCGGCAAAGCGGGCTACAGCACACCAACAGGAGTTTTTACCATTCTCGAGAAGAAAGTGGAGCACACCTCAACCATCTACAGCAATATACCAATGCCCTACATGGAGCGTCTTACATGGGACGGCATCGCGCTGCATGGCGGCAATCTGCCAGGCTACCCGTCATCGCATGGCTGCGTACGTCTGCCGCTCCGTTTCGCCGGGAAGCTTTACAGCGTCACAAGCTGCGGCACTATTGTCTTTGTCAGCGATACCAATACCGTACAACCAGCGTTTCTTGATCAATCGATGGGACGCGAGACACGCCAACACGCCGATGGCCACGAGGCTGATCCATGAAGGTGAAGGTGTATCCTTGTCTTGCAACGTAATTCGGCACGGTAGGGTTACACCCCATAGCAAGAGGTTAACCCATCGGGCAAGATGCGGGGAGTTACCAGAATTGCCGCAAGGATTTCGTCACGTCATTTCTGGATCATACGGCAAACTGGGACTTCGCGGTGTCACAGTTGAAGTGACGTACCTTGACGAGGCACTATGGGGGCGCTCGACACACCGTGAGACGGATGAGCGAGGAGAGAAAAAGGTCCCCTCCTCCACCGTCCGGTTCGGGTCACGGAATCGCGACAAGAAACAAAGCGGAAAAGAATTGCCATGGCTAGTCACAAACAGTGGAGGAAATCCTGCTATGAGTAAGATTATCACTAAAGGCGGCACAGAAATCTACTACAAGGACTGGAGCACAGGACAACCTGTCGTGTTCAGCCACGGCTGGCCCCTCAGTTCAGATAGCTGGGAAGCTCAGATGTTGTTTCTAGCATCCAACGGCTATCGCTGCATTGCCCATGACCGCCGCGGCCATGGCCGGTCGAGCCAACCTTGGAATGGCAACGATATGGACACCTATGCCGACGACCTCTCGGAACTCATCGAAACGCTCGACCTGAAGGATGCCGTTTTGGTCGGTTTCTCCGCAGGCGGCGGCGAAGTTGCCCGCTATATCGGCCGGCACGGCACGAAACGCGTGGCCAAAGCTGCGCTGATCTCTGCGGTCCCGCCGTTGATGTTGAAAACGGCGGCCAATCCAGGCGGCTTACCGATTAAGGTGTTTGACGGGATTCGCCTCAGTTCCACGACCGACCGCTCACAGTTCTACAAGGATCTCGCCAGCGGTCCATTTTTTGGGGCCAACAGGCCCGGTGCCAAGGTATCGCAAGGCATGATCGACTCGTTCTGGCTTCAGGGAATGCAGGCCGGTCACAAGAACACCTTCGACTGCATCAAGGCCTTCTCCGAGACGGACTTCACCGAGGATCTCAAAAAGTTTGATGTGCCTACGCTCATCATTCACGGTGACGACGACCAGATCGTGCCGATCGGCGCTGCGGCTCTAGCCTCCTCGAAACTCGTCCAGAACTCGACCCTAAAGATCTACAAGGGCGCACCTCACGGCATTGCCTACACGCACAAAGACCAACTTAACGCGGACCTGCTGTCCTTTCTGAAGGCAGAAACAAAGAAATAAAACCCAAAACATTAAACAATGGAGGCTACACCACTCGTATGAAACAATCTTCTAAAAATAACCCGATTCACCACACGCAGAAAATAAAAGCTCGGATGCGTCAACTCATCGATCATCTGCGCGAAGACGTTGGAAAAGTCACGGAGCCTAAAGCCCAAGCGCTATTTGAGACTTCGGCGGAGGTGCTCACCGGTTTGGTCAAAGCCTTCGGCGATTACGAGAACAAAAGCGAAAAGGCGTGGCGAACTGCACCCACGTCCCGCCCAAAAGAAAGACCCGCTAATGCCTCAAGGCGATAAGTCCAGTTACACTGACAAACAGAAGCGTCAGGCTAAGCACATCGAAGATGGCTACGAAAACAAGGGGCTCAGCACGAAAACTGCGGAAGCACGGGCTTGGGCCACCGTAAACAAACTCACCGGCGGCGGCAAAAAAAGCGGCTCCGGTCGAACGAAAGGCTAAGTGATATTTTGCCAGCGTTAACCACCAGACAAATCAGTCTTCACTCAAAAGCCGTTTCGGATTGGTCGAAACGCGCTCAAATAGTCATCGCTCTTTTGGTTGCGGCGGTTATCGCACCGATAGTCTCCGCGCAATCTGAAAAGGCAGTCTCCAGCTATGGACAGGTAAATCAGGACGTCACCTTCGACCAAATCAAAGCCGCGCGCATGGCCGTGAAAGCCGGGCGTGCCCAGGAGCACATGAATTTGCTGAACTCCCGGTATGACCTCTCGAAGAAGATCAGCAGCGAGGTCTTCATGTCAGGTGGAAAACCCATCCCGGTGGGGCCGACGGCCAGACTTCAAGGCGTAACCTGGGAGGAATTCGACAAGTTGACTCCAGAACAAATCAAAGAGCGGGGACTTTTTCCATACAAGCCGCTTCCGTTTGCAGACCATGCCGAGGGAGGTATGCTCTTTCCGCCCATGATCACCAATCTACTGCCGCGATTGGCTCGCTTTGACCTGGATTTCGACTTGCCCGAGCATTTTCTTCCGGACCCAGCTCCGGCTATATATCTTACCACCCGGCCTGACCTGGGCGATGTGGCCAAGGGACGACTCGTCACCATAGACAACTACTACGAGATTTTTAACGGTTTGTTGAACCCAAAACAGCTTGAAGGTCTGCGCCTCCTTGTGACCCAGTTCCCGCAACAGCAATTCAACGCCACTGAAGACCGCAGGACCGACCGGCCCAGCCTTGGCGTTACTTGTTTCGATTGCCATGCAAACGGCCATGGAAACGGCGCCAACCATCTGGTGGGCGACATTCGCCCCCAGGAATTCAGGCATCGAATTGATACGCCGTCCTTGCGAGGGGTCAATATCCAGCGGCTGTTCGGCTCACAACGGGCGCTCAAGACAGTGGAGGACTTCACCGAATTCGAACAACGCGGAGCCTATTTCGATGGCGACCAATGTATGGCGGCCAAGAAGGGGGTCAATGTTCTTGAACGGGGGTCGCAAGTCCATTTTATGGCGGAATTTTTGGCTATATTGGACTTTCCGCCGGCCCCAAAACTCAACATCTACGGTGCACTTGATTCCGAGAAAGCCAGCCCGAAAGAGTTGCGCGGCGAAAAGCTTTTCAACGGCAAGGCCAGATGCAGTGCGTGTCATCCGGCGCCTTACTACACAGACAACAGCATGCATGACCTGAAGGCGGAACGTTTCTACAAGCAGGAAATGGCCAATGGCATGATGATGGCCCACGACGGGAGCATCAAAACTTTTCCCTTGCGGGGCATCAAGGACTCGCCGCCCTATCTGCATGATGGGCGGTGTCTCACTTTGGAAGATATCGTCGAGTATTTCAATTTGGTCCAGCAGTTGCACTTGATGTCTGAAGAGAAGGAAGACCTTGTGGCGTTCATGCGCTGTCTTTGACAAGAGTGGCGGCAATGACCGGAAGCTGTGTGCTTGTGGCGCTGCCCCAGTGTGGGAAAGCATAAGGGCGAAACAAGAGATAGAGAATGAAAGACAAACCATTAATATTGGTCGTTGATGACGTGCCCGATAATATTGAACTTCTCGAAGCGTATCTTGTTCCGCAGGGCTATGAAATTGTCAAGGCGGCAAACGGTCAAGAAGCGTTGGAAAACCTTTCTGGCAATCGGATCGATTTGATTCTGCTGGATGTAATGATGCCAGGCATGAACGGTTTTGAAGTCACACGCAGAATCAGGGAAGATAACGTACAGCGACTGCTTCCGATTATTCTGGTTACCGCATTGCACGACAAAGAAGACCGGGTAAAAGGAATTGAAGCCGGCTGTGACGATTTTATTTCAAAGCCTGTTGATTATATAGAGCTTTTAGCCAGAGTCCGCTCTCTTCTAAAGGTCAAAGCCTACAACGACTTGCTGAGTAATTACCGGAAAGAACTGGAGTCCGATGTAGCCAAAAGGACAGATGAGTTGCAGCGCGCCTTAGAGAAGATAAAGGCAGCTTCGCTCGACACGATTTACCGGTTGTCCATGGCCGCTGAGTACAAGGACGAGGACACTGGTGCACACATCAAGCGCATGAGCCGTTATTCGTTCGCTGTTGCCCGCCGCATGAGACTGGAAAAGAGTACTGTTGAAACCATTCTTTACGCAGCGCCTATGCATGATATAGGGAAGATAGGCATACCCGACCAGATACTGATGAAACCGACCAAGCTCGACCCCGTGGAGTGGGAAATTATGAAGCAGCACACGGTCATTGGTGCCAACATCCTCAAGGGCTCGGACGCCGAATTCATCAGGCTGGGAGAGACTATAGCCCAATGCCATCACGAGAAGTGGGATGGAAGTGGCTATCCAAACAGTCTAAAGGGTGCAGAGATACCAATCGCCGGCCGTATCGTGGCGGTCGCAGATGTATTCGACGCCCTGACATCCAGACGATCGTACAAGGAACCATTCTCTATCGAGAAGTCCCTGGCCATTATCAGGGAAGGGAGCGGAAGCCATTTCGATCCGGATGTAGTGGATGCTTTCCTTGCCATCCAAGACGAGATCCTCGCCATCAAAAAGAAATATGATGAAGATATTCAACAGGCTAGTGGTATTCCTGAACTGAAAGCTCTACTGCAGCAATACAACAGCGAAAGACTGTAGCGAACATGACCTCAACGTCATCTGAATCAATATGTCTAATAAAACCGGAATTGGTCCAAAGGGCTTTTCTATCTCAGGAATACTCTGCGGCATCAGCGTGGTGATACAATGCAAGAAGGTTTAAAAAAGAAGATACTGCTGATTGACGATGACGCCAATCTGCTTTTGATGCTGAGCGACGTTCTACAATTTGAGGGCTACGATGTAACTAGTGCCGATAGTGGCGAGAAAGGCCTGAAGAAGCTGACGAAGACGGTGCCGGACCTGATCATACTGGACATGAGCATGCCAGGTATGGGAGGCGTCGGGTTCCTGAAGGAAATATTATCCACGGACGGAAAGCCGAAACATCCGGTACTAGTGCTCACGGCGCGTGCCAATATGGCGGAGTTTTTCGCCAATATTGACGTGGATGGTTTTATCGCCAAGCCCTGCTATCCGGAAGACCTGTTAATGGAAGTTGCACGAATCCTGTTCTTGAGGAGCAGAGACGATGCAAAACCTCATGCACAAGAGGTCAGCAGGCTAAAGATGGTCCTGATTGGAGAAGACGACCGGGCTATGAATGAAGCTCTGGTCAAAACGTTTGCCGATGCCGGCTATGAAACGGTCAGCGTGTTCAGCGGCCCGGAAGTGCTTGAGAAGGCAATTGTTCTGCATCCGGATGTCATAGTTCTGAAAAACATTCTGTCCAACATGAATGGCGATGCCGTTGCCAGGATGCTCACGGAAATGCCGAAAACAAGGGTGATACCGATCGTGCTGTACGACGACAGCGATTCAGCGCTTTCGGGCGCCAAATATACGGAGTCTGGAACAGGAATAAAGAAGTTCATCAAAGGCATGAATTTGAAATCCCTGTTGGAAGCAGCCAAGGAAATCGTCGACTGAACATTGCGGTATCAGAAAGTTTCAAGCTGGCAAGGTAAACCAGAATGTACTTCCTTTACCGACTTCACTTTCAACGCCTATCTTGCCTCCATGCGCCTCGACTGCCAGCTTGCATAACGTCAGTCCAAGACCGGTTGAATACATCTTCCTTTGTCGTCGAGCTTCAACTTGCCCGAATTTCTCAAAGACCTTTTCGTGGAACTCCTTGGGAATACCGGGACCATTGTCGCTGATCAGCACTTTTATGCCGGCACAATCTTTCTGAATGTCGAACTTTACTCTTCCGTTTTCAGGCGCAAATTTTACGGCATTTGCGCCGATATTGGTAAGTATGCGCCGCATAAGTTCACGATCGCATCGAACCATTTCTGGATCCTGTTGCACCATTTCGATCTGGCAGTCCGGATTCAGGTTTTTCAGCGATTTCACCACGTCGCGGATCAAGCCTGTCAGATCGCATTCCTCGATATGAATAGGCATCTTACCGGATTCCAGCCGGCTGACATCGAGAAGGGAACTGACCATTTCAACCAGCCTGTCCGTGCTAATCAAGGCTTCCACGACCGGCTCCATTTCCTCTTCATTCAGTTTGGCAGCAGCTCGCCGTTTATGGACGTCCAGCCCCAACATAATGGCCATAAGCGGCGACCGCATATCGTGTACAATCATGTGAATCAGGTTATCCCGCAATTCCTCCAGTTTCTTGAGTTGATCGTAGTTCTCCTGCAACTGGCGGTTCTTATTCTCCAATTCCATCTGAAGACGGCGAAGTTTCAAATGAGTGTGCACCCTTGCCTCCACTTCTTCGAACTGGAATGGCTTCGTAACATAGTCCACTCCGCCTGCAGCAAAAGCCCTGATCTTGTCAATCGTCTCATCCAGGGCGCTGATGAAAAGGATGGGAATATCTTTGAATGCCTCATCCGCCTTGAGATATTTACACACTTCGTAGCCGTCCATCTCAGGCATGTTGATATCGAGCAGGATCAGATCGGGCTTTTCATTCTGAATTGCCTGAATCGCCAGCTTTCCGCTCGGAACTGGACGAACCCGGTACCCGTGTTCCTTCAGCATCCCTGTGAGTAACCGGAGATTGGCCGGAGTATCATCCACAACAAGGATATCCGGCGTGTTTTCATAAGCTTCAGTCGTAATCAGTTCCATTTCAGTCCCTCCTTTTACAATTCAACCTTGATTGGGCTCATCCAGCCCTGCGGCTACGAAGGTGGAAGGGTTCGCTCCACCTGACACACTTCGCCCCTTCTGCCCGGTTGTCATTTCCAGCAACTTCTGATAATCAAAATCTTCAGCGATACTTCTCATCCTTCCGGCAACATTGACATCATACTTCTCAATCTGATGAACTAGTTCCAACATCTGGTCAAGGTCTGCGGAAAGCGTGGCATCGTGTAACTGCCTGATAAGAGTTTCCGGCAAAGCCGCCACTTTCTCCTTCAATAATTCATCCGCGGCATCGTTGTCGGGCTTGAGAACAGAGGGTTCATCGGCATAAATATATTCAAGCGACAATAACATCTTGATTTTCTCAAGCAGAACTTCCTCGCGGAATGGCTTGCCAATGAAATCATCCGCGCCGATTTCCATGGCTTTCGTACGGTCCTCGTCAAAGGCGCTGGCCGTCACGCTGATAATCTTGACCTGCTTTCCGCCGGCACTTGCCCGGATACGTTTGATTGCCTCGTAGCCATCCATAACAGGCATACGTGTATCCATGAGAATCATATGCGGCCGCCATTTC
>CAZASC010000028.1:0-31794 GCA_964487695.1 uncultured Victivallales bacterium | reverse complement strand
CCTGATTAGCGGCATAAGCATCAACCGAAGGGAACAGAATCAGAGTACCCCATGACACATTCACGTCTGTTTGGGTAGGGCGCGCGCGCCGCACGCGCCCTACCTCAGAAGGACAAACATGCACAGGACATGAATCAACTCATCACAATTAGTCCATCAGTGGTTGGTGTGTAAGGTTGATGCATGTGCTAATAAATCGGGACGGGCGGAGAGATACGCGCAAAACGGACGGCACCGAGTTCGTCGAGGAGCCGTTCTTGTCAGTTTATTTTGCCGCAGCTGGCGTTGCTGGTGTTGACTCGCTTGTTGGCATGGGTGGCGTTACGGCGTCTGCTTACTCTTCCTCGGCGATGGCGGGAATGTGCCGAGCAGGAATTCGGCGCGGACTGCGCGGTTGGCTGGAACGGATTCCGGCCATTGCCCATTCGATGGACATCGAATCCTGATAATAGATATGCTGCGCGTACGGGGTTTGTCGTGTTTGTAGCCGCGCTCCGCGAGCGCGGTGCGAAAGGGGAAGCGAGAAATGCGAGAAAAGCCGGCCTCACGGAGGCCAGCTACAGAAACGGGGTTTTGCGAGTGTCGGAAAACGTCAACTTACGTTTTATGGAATAAATATTTCGGCTCCTGCCAATAGAAGATATGTTTTTGACTATTTGCGATTCCACACGCAAGACAGGCCGCCTAAAGTTCCCAAGTCCATTGATACGGTCCGAACAGCGCCCGCGGCTCATCACAATAGTCAGGCGAACTTACTCGCCCAGGCTAAGGTTTTTCGCGTCTCTCGGTAAGGTTACGCCTAATTGCCGGGAATGCTTATGTGATGCACAGTAGCAAAATTAAGGGCAAGTCTGGGTTGGAGAATGATCGAGGGCAAAACAATATGAGCGCTACAACGATGCAGGAATTACTGACGCTGATGTGCGATCGCAATGCTTCCGATCTGCTGCTGACGGCGGGGATGCCGCCTCAACTGCGACTCAACGGTCTGTTGGTATCCGCTGATTTGCCGGCACTCGATCCGGATGCGATCCACAAGCTGGCGTATGGGATACTCAACGAGAAGCTGATCGCGCAATTTGAAGCAGATAAGAACCTCGATATCTCCCGCGACTTCAATGGACTCGCGAGATTCAGGATGAATATTTTCTTTCAGCGCGAAAGCGTAGCCATGGCGATCCGGAAAATCCCGATGGACATTCCCTCATTTGAGGAACTTGGCCTGCCTCACATAGTGAAGGAATTCTCATCGCGGCCGCACGGTCTTGTGTTGATCACCGGTCCGGCTGGCAGCGGCAAGTCCACGACGCTGGCGGCGATGATAGACTTCATCAGTCGGAATCGCCAGGCGCATGTCATCTGCATCGAAGACCCAATAGAATATATGCACGGCCATCACCTTAGCGCGGTTGAGCAAAGGGAAATCGGCGCAGACGTCCACAGTTTCGGCGACGCGTTGCGCAGCGTGTTCCGGCAATCGCCAGATGTCATCATGGTCGGTGAAATGCGTGATCCGGAAACCATGCAATTGGTTCTCAGCCTTGCGGAAACCGGCCACCTGATTCTTGCCACGCTGCATACGCAGGATACCACCCATTCGATCAACAGGATCGTGGATTCTTTTCCTCCGGGCCAGCAGCATCAGGTATACACCCAGCTTGCGCTTGTGCTGGTGGGCGTCATGTCCCAGCAGTTGATCATCACGAAGGATGGCAAGTCGAGGGTGTTGGCGTGCGAGGTGATGTATGTGAATAATGCCATCCGCAATCTGATCCGGGAAATGCAGATACAGCAGATCAATTCAGTGATCCAGACCGCCAGGGCTGAAGGCATGCAGACGATGGACGATGCGCTTGCGCGTTTATGCGAGGCCGACTTGATAGACGTTGACGTGGCGCTGAGCCGGTCTTCTCAGCCGAAAGAGATGACGAGGTTGTTGCAATTGAGAAAACACAAATGAGAGAGGAGAGCATGAAAATGGAAGTCAGTCACGGATTGTCGTTTGGTAAAAGGCGTATGGTGGGATTGGCGGGTCTGTTGGTTTTGGCATTGGGCGCATCAACTGTTCTTGCGCAGGACCTGGGAAACGCCGCGCCGCCAGTCAGGCAGGCTGTCACATCGGATTTTGTCACGATCAACGTTGACAATGGCAGCATCGTGCAAATCCTGAATGCTTTCTCTATACAGACTGGCAAGAGCATAGTGGTCGGTCCCGAGGTGACGAGCAACGCCACGATACGGCTGAACCATGTCAAATGGGATGACGCCTTGACCATGATTTTGAGGCCCTATGGTTACGGTTACTACCTCATGGGCGATACGGTCATTGTCAGTTCGATAGACAAATTGCCCAGAGGCAGTGGCGCTCAGGGGCTTGTCCCGGCGGAGCCGCTGTTAACACATGTGTTTACGCTGAAGTATCATGATGTTTCCGACATTGAGGAATTGATCAAGGGCCAATTGTCGCCGGCTGGAAAACTGGGCAAGCTTATCGTTCGCGGGCAGAGTTGGAAAGGCGAGTACGGCCTGGGAGCGAAAAGTGGGGGTGGCGGCACCGCTTCGGAGAGCATGGGACGGCTGCTGCGGATTTCGGAAGACAAAGACCTGGTCAAAGGCCAGATCTTTGCGGTGATGGATACGCGAGACGTAATTTCAAATGTGACTGCGCTGGTCGAAGCCGTGGATAAGATACCAGTCCAAGTGGCAATTGAGGCCAAGTTCATCGAAATCAGAGCCAATTACCTTCGCGATATAGGCGTTGAATTCGGCACAGGCGCGAATGGAGCCACGACTCCGGGCGTCACCCCGCTTAACTCCACAGAGGCGGGACAACTGTACGGCGCAGGCGCCCAGTCAATCAATGGGACCGTAACGCCGGCGGCTTTTCAAAGCCAGAGCACTTTGTCGGGAACGCGCCCGTTCGATTCTGGAATAACGCTGGCCTTTCAAAAGCTGACTGGTGTTCAGTTCCAGATGCTTCTGCATCTGCTGCAGGAAGATTCGTCTTTCAACGTGCTCTCGTCGCCACAGATTCTGACCGTGAACAACCAGGATGCCACGATTATCGTTGGCACGAAGTTTCCGATTATCAATTCGCAGACCACGCCGAACAGCGGTACTGGGCCGACAATCTCGACGTCCCTGGAGTACTATGAAAATATCGGCATTCAGCTCAAGGTTCTTCCGCAGATCTGCGACGGTAATTACATCAATCTGACTGTCCATCCGTCGGTCAGGGAACTGGTGAGCCTGCAATCCGGGATAGTTGGAACCGGTCAGCAATCAGGCTCGGGGGGGGCGAATGTGTCACTTACGGACTATCCGGTTCTTTCCACGCGAGAAGTGGAAACCCAGGTGCTCATGGCCAGCGGCCAGACGATCGTCATTGGCGGACTTTTGAAGGACAGCACAACGACTACAATGCTGAAAACCCCATTTCTGGGCGACATACCCCTGCTGGGAATGCTTTTCCGACGGGAAACGCACAGCACGGAAAAGATCGAACTGCTTGTCTTTCTTACCGCAACGATTCGCCCGGTATTCGAGAGCGATGCCCGCCAACAGGAAGTGCAAGGGATAGTTCGAAAGATGACGCAGACGATCGCAGATACGGTGCCGGAACAAGCGCTGACGAAATCAGAGAAAATTCCTGAGAAAGCGCTGACACCAGAAGTGATCCAGACTGGCGAATATCCGGTGGAACCAGAGGCAATCCCGGTGACACCCACAAATACCCTTGTTGAGGTGGTTTCGCCGTAAGCGAAACGCTCCTGAATGGGATCTCGATAACGGCGCGCGGCAGAATCCTGTGGGAATAGGGAAGACGAATGGTGGGCATGACGATGCAGATGGATAGAATCGGCGAAATTTATTTGCGCGATCACAAGATCGGCGAAGAACAACTCGCCATCGCGCTCGCCAGACAAAAGGAAACCGGTCGTCTGATGGGCGAGGTGCTGGTTGAACTTGGTTATGTCTCGGAGGACGATATAGCCCGCACGCTCAGCTCCCAGTTGAATATTCCCTTTTTCGATCTGGGCGAGGATTTTCGTCTGGAAAAAGAGGAAGTCAGGCTGATTCCAGAAAGCATTGCGAGACGATACTGTTTGATACCTATCAAAAAAGATTCGAGCCCGACCATTATGATCGTCATGAAAGATCCGCTGGACGTGGACGCCGTGAATTCCGTCCGTTCGCTCACGAAACTCGAAGTTCACAAGGCCGTGAGCTCGGAGGCGCGTATCAAGGCCGTCATAGACAAATACTATACCGAAGAGGCGCATATCGAACGGAATCTGCGCGACATTGTGGAACTGGGCTCCGAGATGCCGGAAGTCACCTTTGACGAAACGCACGTTGATGCCGAGCAGTTGCGGGTGCTCGCCAACGACGCGCCCGTGGTCCGCTTCGTAAACCTCATGCTGATGCAGGCCGTTCGCGATCGCGCCAGCGACATTCATTTCGAGCCGGGCGAAAAGGAGATCACCGTTCGCTTGCGCGTGGACGGTTTGCTTCGAGAAGTCACGCCGCCGCCCAAGGCGCTGTATCATGCGATCGTCACCAGGATCAAGATACTGTCCAACATGGATATTTCGGAACGTCGCCTGCCGCTTGACGGGCGGTTCAAATTCAAGGTGCGTGACCGCATCATTGACATCCGAGTTTCGTCCCTGCCGGAAGCCAATGGCGAAAAACTGGTGCTTCGAGTGCTGGACAGGCAGGCGCTCCTGGTGAACATGAGCGACATCGGCTTCGATGCACCGATGCTGGCGCGCTTCCAGAAGATACTTTCCAGGCCGAACGGTATCATCCTGCTTACCGGCCCGACAGGCAGCGGAAAGACAAGCACGTTGTACAGTGCGCTGAATTATTTGAAGAACCCGAAATGGAACATCCAGACGATAGAAGATCCGATCGAATATCTTATCCCGGGCATCAATCAGATGCAGATCAAGCCGAAGATAGATCTGGATTTCGCAGGCGCCTTGCGCTCCATCCTGCGGCAGGATCCGGATATCATAATGATCGGCGAAATCCGCGACCTCGAAACCGCGCGCAACGCCATGCGCGCCTCGCTTACCGGCCATCTTGTGCTCAGCACTTTGCACACCAACGACGCGCCATCCGCTTTCTGGCGGTTGCGGGACATCGGAATAGAGCCGTACATGATCGCCTCGACAATGAAGCTGGTCATAGCGCAACGCCTGGTCAGGATTATTTGCGAGGATTGCAAAGAAGAGATTGTGCCCTCGGATGAGATGCGGGCGACCGCCGTCGCGGTGAATGCAGAGGCGGCAAAATGGAAGTATTATCGCGGGGCAGGGTGTATCAAATGCAACCACACTGGGTATCGCGGGCGCACCGCGATCCTGGAATTTCTGGAGGCCACCGCGCCCGTACTCGACATGGTACTGAAAGATACAGGGGCGGGAGAATTCCGGCGGAAGGTGATCGAACTCGGTTTGGAACCCTTGATCAACAATGGCTTCGATAAGGTGCGGCGCGGGATCACAACGGTGGATGAGGTAATGAGCATGTGCGTTCTGGAGGAAGTCGGATGACGAGGAAGGCTGTATCGGCATGAACATTTATCAATATTCCGGGCGCGATTCCTCCGGCAAAGTCACAAAGGGGTCTTTGGAAGCGGCGACGCGGTTTGACGCGCTGGCTGTTTTGCAGGAGCGCGGGCTGACCGTGATCGATCTCAAGGGCGGTGAGGCCGCTGACATATTGGCCGAACAAAAAGCCACGGGAAGTCATAAACATTCCTGGAATCTCAATTTCAAGATCACACTCTCCGAGCGGGCGGCATTTTGCCGTCAAATGGCGGTTTCGGTCGGCGCTGGCATAACTCTCCGGGAATCGCTGGAAACGATAGCGGAAGACATGGAAAATCCCGCATTCCGCTCCCTCCTGCAGAAGATTGGATCCAAACTCGATGACGGACTGACGTTTTCGCAGGCGCTGGCAGGGCATGAAAAAATATTCAACAAATTATTTATTGCACTGATCCGGGCGGCGGAAGAATCCGGAAGCATGCCGAAGACATTGGACTACCTTGCCAATGCAATGGAGAAAGCCGATAAGCTGGACAACAAAATCCGCAGCATCACGGCTTATCCGATGTTTGTTGCCATAGTTTTCTCCATCGTTGCGATCATCATGACGGTTTTTGTGCTGCCGAGTTTTCAAAAGGTGTTTTCATCGTTCAATGCGGACCTGCCTTGGCTGACCAGAACCGTTCTGGCTGCCAATAACTTCATTTTGAGACACGGTTTGGTCATCATATTTGCGATCGTTCTGCTGGCAGCTCTGCTCATAGGTTATATTCGAACCATTTCAGGAAGGATTGTATTCGACAGACTCGTCCTTCATGTGCCTTTTTTCGGCACGTGCCTTCTGAAACTCGGGGTGGCGCGCTTCTGCCGGAATCTCGGGATCATGGTCAGCAGCGGAGTGCCTATCGCGAGCGCGCTGGCAATTACATCCGAAGTGCTGGGGAACAAGGCTATGGAAGGCGCGCTGAGGAAATCACTCGAGCGCGTCATAGCAGGCTCCGATATTTCGTCCAGCCTCGATCCCAAAATGTTCCCAAAGCTGATGATCCGTATGATCCGAACGGGGGAATCTTCTGGTCGCCTGCCGGAGATATTGAACAAGGTTTCTGATATGTACGAGGATCAGGTCGAGAATTCGGTGCTCATGGCCACGTCGCTGTTCGAGCCTGTCATCATCTGCGTTTTCGGGGCCATCATTCTCGTTCTGGTGATGGCGGTTTATTTGCCGGTGTTCACTGTGGCAACTCATGTGAAATGAAATAGCGGAAGGAGGTGCGCTAAGGTTCGATCACGAAAGAAAATGAAGTCAGGGGCAAGTTCAATGTTAAGTGTCAATTGATTTGGTGTAAATTGAATAATCGATAAAGGAGAAGGAACGATGAACAGGAATAACAAGAAGAAAGCTGGTTTTACGTTGGTTGAATTGATGGTTGTTGCAATTATCGTCGCCATTCTGGCGGCAGTGGCGATTCCGCTTATGCTGGGGAATAAACGGCGCGCACTGGCAACGGAAGCCGATGCAGGGGTTGGCGCAGTACAGACGGCTATGCGCGTGTACCTCGCTACAACTGGCACCTATCCTACAAATGGTATATACTCGAGCATTCCTGGTGCGGGTGCCCATGACTTGGATGGCGTCTACTTCTGGACTTCGGACTATGCGTTTACGCAAACCGGCAGTAACTATATAATTACCGCCACAGGCAATAGCGCAGGTTCTCTCGCTCCCCAGAAAACGCAGGCGTCTGGTATAACAGTCGTGCTCGATTCCACGACAGGTCAAATCGCACATAACGGCCTGTAAGCCTGTATGGCTATTGGAAGCAGTTGGCGATGATTGTCCGTTGAGTGGATTGGCAGGTGTGGACACGAGTTAACGATCAAGGAATAATAATGCGTAGATGCATGGGATCGGGTTTTACGCTGGTCGAGCTGATGGTAGTGGGTGTCATCGTCGCCATTTTGGCGGCGGTGGCTATTCCTCTTATGTTGCAGAATAAGAAGCAGGCCATGCTAACGGAAGCGGATAGCGGATGCGGCGCCGTGCGCACGGCCTTGACTGTGTATTCCACTCTCAATGGCAACTATCCGACAAATGGCCTCTACTCGAGCATTACTGGTGTTGGTGCGCACGACTTGGACGGGACATATTTCAGCACCCCCGACTATGCGTTCACGCAGAGTGGCAGTAACTTCACAATTACCGCCACTGGCAACAGCGCAGGAACGACAGCTCCCCGGGCATCGCAGGTGGCTGGTATGGTGGTCACGTTTACTTCTCAGAACGGTAAATTCCAACATGCCGGTCTGTAAGTCCTTATTATTCAGGGGCTGCTGGCCATGATTGGCGCGGGTGTGATACAATAAAGCGGGTCAGTTCGCAATTCGTGGGAACCTAGTTCATGAAGTGGAACACAAAAGAAGATGTTGCTGGTCTGGACATTGTTGCCGGCAACATCACGGCATCCAGGATTGAGATTGTCTCCGGCGGGCGGATGGAGCTCTGTCAGGCCGGTTGGACAACCTACGATCCTGATATGCCGGACAAACAACTGGCGGACGTAATCCGGAAGTTGTGGCGTCAGTCCGGGATGCCAACAACAACGGTCTGCGCCAGTTTGCGCAGCCGGTCGCTGGTACTGCACTACTTCAGGTTCGAGAATATTCCTGTAGATGAATTGGAGCCCGCTCTTTGGCTCAAGGCCGAGGAAACCCTGCAAATGAGACGCAGTCAGATCGTAATTGACTGGCATCTGAATCGGAATCTGGGAAAAAACCGGAATCCAGCAGAAGAAAAGATCGTTGAGGGCGTATTAATTGCGGCTCCGCAACAAGATGTGGATCAGCAATTGAAACTCCTGACGATGGCGGGACTATTTCCCGTTATCCTCGATGTGGGAAGCATGGCTGTCGCAAATCTATTCCTGGCCCTTAAAGGGAATGACCTGTCGCCGGAACCGGTGTGCGTGACGAATTTGTCCACTCGCACGGCGGACATAGCCATTCTTGCCAACCGTCAGTGGATTTATCCGCAGACGGTCATTTCAAGGGCAGCGGATTGGGAACAGGCGATACCCTTCCTGTGCGAGAATATCATGGATGCCCTCAAGTATTATGAATTTAAACAACATCACACGCCGGTCACCCGCCTGATTCTGACCGGCGCCACGGCCGATAAGCTGGCTGGCGCTCTGCGTCAACGCCTTAATCTGCCGGTGGAAACATGGGATCCGTTGTCTTCGATGAGCATTCCGTCATCGGCTCTCTCGCAACGGTTGACGCAGACGACGCATGGCGGTCAGATGCTGGCATCCAGCCTGGGCCTGGCGCTGAGGGGAGATTGAAATGGCGACATTCGAGATAAACCTTGCAAAAAGCCGTGTGATTCCAGCCGCGCGCCGTCGCATATGGTTTTACGGTCTTGCGGCGTACATAGCGATCACAGGTTTGCTTTTCGTTTTCTTCGCCAACAAACTTACCCGCAACTTGCTGACGGTACGGGAACTTCGGGCGCATTTCAAGTTGCTCGAACACGGTTATCTGGTCGGCCGCACGCCGCAGGACAATAATATAGTCGCATACGCGAACAAGATGGGCGCCGCCATGGACACATATGCCAATACACTTGAGGCCCTTGATTCCATGCTTAACCGTCGCGTTCGCGTTGCCCATGTCCTTTTGGGGCTTGCCGCGCCGCTGCCCGCCGAAGCGAGCATCTACAGTGTCGAGCTGAGCGCGGACAAACGCGAGCTCGTTTTTGAAGTGCTTACTTCGGAAAAGCAGTCTCGCGACGATATAACGCCGCCCAACTTGATTTCCGCGTGGGGGCATAATCCAGATATCTCGCAGGAAGTGACCCAGATTACGTCCGTCAACAGACAACGCATTACGCGGAACGGACAAGGCGTATTAATATGGCGGTTCACCGGACATCTTGCAGGGAAAGGAATCTGACATGGATCTCGGCATGTTTAATTCGGGGGAAAAGGGATTTTGGCCATGGCTGATCGGGCCGCCGGTAGTGCTGATCGCCATTCTTCTCCCGGTTTCTCTATTTAGCATGCACATCAAACGTGATTGCGACGAGAGGCAGGCGATTCTGCGACAAATTCCAGAGATGAACCTCCATGTGTCGCTTGCAAGGGAAACTTTGAAGCATTTCATTTTCAGGCCAGACGGCGATGGCTTGGCTGTGGCCGATGGCGCTGCGGAGGTGAGCCAGCGAATCTATCGCGCGGCTCAGAAACACGGCTTTGCGATTCGCTCGCTGACCGCCGACAAGAACGAGGCAACCGGAAAAACGGGGCTCACGGCGCTGACCGTTTCCGTGCAGGGCGATGGTGCATTGTCAGATATCGTGGCGATGTTCGACGATTTGTATGCGCCGGAACAACTTTGCGCAGTCAGTACGGTTCATTTGAAAGAGCCACGAACCGGACCCGATAAACTGTCATATAGTGCTGATATCGTTTTTCAATGTTATGTCGCCTCCATAAGCAATGATAACTGACAATATTGTGACGAGGTGTGGGCGAGGACGAAGAATAGAGGGCGGAATTAGATGATGTTTAACTCAAATGATGCGCTGGGGAAAGGCATGCGCCTTCTGCTTATCGTGCTGATAGGGCTCAACTTCGCTTGCAGTAGAAACGGCAAGGATAAGGGCATTGATGTTGTTCTAGACCGATACAGGCAACTGGGGCACCGCATGGACGAGGCGTCAAAATCAATCGCCCGAACCATTTCGGCGCCGCGTGAACCGATCCCAATGGAGCAATTGACTGAATCCAAGAGCATCGCGCCTGTTGCGGCGGAAGCTGCAAATCAGGCGATCTCGTTTCGCCTTGATGGAGTTGTCCTGAACGAGAGTGTGCCGCTCGTTATGACCTCGCATGGCGTCGTCGGGCTGGGCGGGGAGGTGGATGGTTTCAAAGTGGTGGATATTCAAGAAGATGCGGTCACTTTTTCAGACCAGCAGGGACATTTGACAAAAATCCTGCTCTACAAGGATGGATCTACGCCATGATAAATGATCCCAAGCAATCATCCGAAAGTTCCCGTCGCAGCCGACTCGGGTCCACACTTGTGGAAGTGATGGTGGCCTGTGTTATTCTAATGATCATCGCCGTGGCCGGGGCGGCCTACTTGTATCAATCTGAAGCGACACTGGCCTATCAGAGCCAGAAACGGACAGCCCTGGAGGCCGGCGGTGCGCGCCTGGAAGAGATCCGCGCCACTTCTTACACCAATCTTCAAAGCCTTTTGACATTTGATTATAACGTTCATTACCTGGAAAAAGCGGGTTCGACGTGGCTTGTATCGAATGGCGATCCCGGAGAAACGGCGAACATAAACGGGATATCCCTGCCGATTACCACGACCGTTCAGTATGGGAACGTTGCCGGAGGTGGAGGTTCGTACGACTACCTGATCGTAGCCGTGAATATTGCCTACAGGCAAGGCATTGGCGATCGTATTGCATTGCAATCCATCTATTCGCCATGAGCGCTGTCGTTCTGGAGAGAGCATGAGTATACGAAAACTTAAGAATGGATTTACAATAATTGAACTTCTCGTCGCAATGATAGCGGCGGCAATCCTGGCTGTGATAGTCAGCGTTGTGTTGTTCTATGGATACACGGCATGGAACAAGAACAGCAGTTTTCTGGAATTGCAGCGTGATGGCACTCTGGCCATGCAGACGCTGTCCAAGAGTTTGCGTCAGGGCTCGGCCACCGGTGTGAATCTGTCGCAGCCCGGCCAGATTGTGGTATCGAATCTGAACACCACGACGCTGACTTCTTTTTACCAGCAGGGCGGCAGCCTGATCTGCAACCCGGCCGTGAACAACAATGGGGTGGCGTTTTCCCTTGTCAGGGGGTGGGTGATACCTTCGGGATTCACATATTCGAACATCCCGCAAGGAGTGACAATACGGTTAAAATTGCAAAATGGCGGCAAGAATCTGGAAATGGACACCAGCGTCAACTTCAGGAACTAGGGAAAAAACATGCAATCGCAGCAACGCAACAAACGAAAGCAAGGCGCGATACTCGGGCTCGTGCTGGTCATTTTAGTGGTCTTCAGTATCCTCGGCATTTCGCTCGTGTACCAGAGCTCGCTGGATTCTGTGGAGGCGGCAAATACGATCAGTTCGGACAAAGCGTTCTGGGCTGCGGAAGCGGGGCTGCAGGATGCCAAGGCATGGGCAAGAAGATACATCATGCCATATGAGAATATGCCAGGGTTCAAGATGAGTTGGACCAACCAGATTGGCTCAAGCTCTTTTCATGTGCAGGTGATTCCCAGCCCGTTGAACTCCGGTCAGGCGGAGAAGATCTACAGCATTGTCTCCACGGGCGTAAGTGGGGTGTCCGGTTTGCGGACGGTCACGATGCAGTGCCAAATAGAAAGCTTCGCCAGTTACATGCACGCTTCGAATTTTGAAACGACCCCCGATGGCTCGCCGATTTATTTCGGACCTGGGGACCGGCTGGACGGAATGGTTTACGTCAATGGCCAGCTTAACATTTATGGCGGTAATCCAAATCCAGTCTTCCTGCAACTGGCTCGATCGGCTGCGAGCACGGTGAACTACCAGAGCGGAGCGAATTCTTCGGTTTTTCAGGGAGGAGTGACGCTCAATGCTCCGCCCCTCGATTTCAACGTGAGTCAAAACTATGTGGCAAATATCGAGGCCATTGCCCAGTCAGGCGGCCTCGCCCTCATGACCGCAGGCCAGTATTCGATCGGATTCAACTCGAACGGCACAATGACCCACAAGATGAGGAACAATTCGTCGTCACCTTGGGGCGTGACGACGACTAATACCCTTTCTGCGATGAATGGAGCGATCTATGTCAATGGCGCGGTTGATGAACTGGGTGGAACGGTGAAGGGAAATGTAACACTGGCGGCGTCAGACGAAATACTTATCACCAGTAATCTTGTGTACAATAGCGCGCCGCCTAACTCGCAGCTGTTTGCGGCCACAAACAATCCAAACACTATCGTTGATTCGCTGGGGCTCGTAGCGGTCAACGATGTCACAATAATGGGAACTTCGGCGATCAACATTCAAGCCGCCATCCTTGTTACCCAGGGCGACAACGGCTTTGGCGCCGACCAGCGCTACAATAATATCGGACAGCCGTCCATCAACCTCTATGGCAGCGTCAGCCAATATCGCAGGGGAGTAGTTGGCACTGTCGGTGGTACTGGATACAGGAAGAACTACAAATACGACACGAGATTCCTGGCGAATCCTCCGCCATTCTTCCCATACAGTGTGTATTCGTTCAGCCAGTGGAAACAAACTTTGTGATCGTAACGAAAACTATTGGAAAACGTAACTGGCCGGGAGGCCACACAACAAAAGAAAGGTAAGGTATAAAGATGAAAACATTGCATGCATGGTCAGTGGCGGGAATGGCGTTGGCGGTTACGGCGGCTGTCGGTGTACTTGTGTCGGGCTGTGAGTCATCCACCACATCAGGTTCGGCGGTCGTCATTACTCCGCCCAGCGTCAGTCTGACAGTTTCGAACATGGTTGCGACGTTCACGGCGTCGGCGGCCGATACCAACAATGTGCTTAATCTTCCGCTGCAGTGGTCGGTGGCGGATGCCACCCTCGGACGCATACAAGCCGAAGCCGGCGTGACCGCCGTTTACCTGTCCACAGGAAAGATCGGCAACAATGTCGTCACTGTGCGCGACCAGTCCGGGGTTGAAGGTGTCGCGGCAGTCAGTCAGCAGTAGAGCTTGTTTAAGAACTGGTTTGATCACGATACAACCGCAAAGTCCGAAGACGCTGTGCCAACACTGGCAGGCGTCTTCGCGTTTTCCAGAGCACGACGCTTCCTGGTGCGGAGCACCTCGGAAACCGTATACAGATAGTGTTTGAAGGAAATGGGTGTGTTGTATTAGGCTGGGATGCTGTTATGAAAACGCGCAAAACAATAGTGGGCAGCATAAGTCCGGAGGCACTGGAGTTCACTGCCGGCAAGGATATTGAACTTGATCTGACCCTGGCGGAAGCGGACTGCATCGGTTCCGCGGCGCACGTCACGATGCTTTCGCGGATACCTCTCAAGCAGAAGTTGTTCTCCAAATCGGACAGGAAGCTGGTGATCGCCGAGCTGGTCAATATCATGCGCAGTTCGCGTGATGGCTCGTTCAAGATAAGCCGCGAGGATCAGGATGTGCATCTCGCCATCGAGCGGATACTCACCGCCAGGCTTGGCGACCTCGGCAAGAAAATTCATACGGCCAGGAGCCGGAACGATCAGATAGCCGTTGACCTGCGGCTGTATGGCAAAGAGCAGTTGTTCGGCGTTTTTGATGAAACCGCCGATCTCGCGCTGGCCCTGCTCAAGTTTGCCGGAAAGTATGTCGCTGTGCCGATGGTTGGCCGGACGCATCTCCAGCCCGCGATGCCGAGTTCGGTAGCGCTTTGGGCGTCGGCCCATGCTGAAAGCCTTCTGGACGATGTGATCTTGCTGAAGGGCGCATATGAATTCAACGACAAGTGCCCGCTAGGTTCGGCCGCAGGCTACGGCGTTTCCATGAATATTGACAGGAAGCTGACGGCGAAGCTCCTTGGGTTCAGCGCGCCGATACATAACGTTCTTTATGCCGCGAACGCGCGCGGCAAGTGTGAATCCGTCATTCTTTCGGCTTTGTCGCAGGTCATGCTGACTTTGTCGAGGCTCGCCGAGGACTTGATACTTTATTCCATGCCCGAATTCGGGTATTTCACATTACCGGCTGAATATTGCACGGGCAGCAGCATTATGCCGCAAAAGAAGAATCCGGACGTGGCGGAACTTGTGAGAGCCAAGGCGTCGGTTGTGCTCGGGCATGCTTGTACAGTGGCTGGAATAGTGAACAGGTTGCCGAGTGGATACAACCGTGATTTGCAGGAGGCGAAAGGGCTCTTCATTGAAGGCGTGCAAACGACGCGGGCCTGCCTGCGGGCTATGGCGTCGTTGATGAATGGCTTGAGCCTCAACAAGAATGCGCTGCTGGTTGGTTTCACGCCTGACGTATTCGCAGCCGACAAGGCTTTGGAACTTGTCGTAAAGGGCATGCCGTTCAGAACGGCGTACGACCATGTCAAGTCACATCTCGACGAGTTGGGCTCGATAGATCCGAATGTCGCCGTTGCCGATAAGAAGCATCTTGGTGCGCCAGGCGGATTGGATCTTGGCGCGCTGAAGTCCAGGGCAGCGCAAGCGAAGAAATTTGTGTCAGGTGAAAGCCGGAAATTCCGTTCCTCGATCTCCAGGCTCCTTGGCGCTCGGTATCCTCAACTTCATTCATAACGTTTGGAGCGTAAGCATGGACTGCAGACTGGTTGTCATGTTGGGTGGTGTGGAAGGCGAAACATACGCGCTTCGGGAGGGAACAATCACTGTCGGGCGCGATACGGACAACAACATTCAGTTCATGTCTGACCGCGTTTCGCGGCGTCATGCCAGATTTCACAACCTGTCGGCCGCATGCAGAATAGAGGATCTTAACACCACCAATGGCACTTTTGTCAATGGACGGAAGATATCCAGTTACGATCTCAAGCATGGCGATCAGATAACCATAGGAGATATGGTTCTGCGTTT
Organism: uncultured Victivallales bacterium; assembly: GCA_964487695.1. GTDB lineage: Bacteria > Verrucomicrobiota > Kiritimatiellia > UBA8416 > CAZASC01 > CAZASC01. The sequence continues at coordinate 16,619 of CAZASC010000028.1, read as the reverse complement.
CGAGGAGTCATCCGGAGGCGACGGCGACGGGCAGACAGGGGCGGCGCACCGCGAGTACTCGGAACGGACTCACAGGGACACGGTCATGGTCGAGAGGCGATCCGAAGGATTGGAAACGCTCTTGAAGCAGAAGGATAATATCACTCCTTTTCGCCTCAAGCCTTCGATAGCTGCCAGCGATGTGAAGAAAAATGCCCTGCCGGTCACAGAAGTTGCACCGGCGAAAGCGAAGACGCAGCCCATTGGCGGTGTCGGTGGCCTGCTGCGTCTCAAGACAAACGCCAAAGACGGGTCCAACCCTCAACGCTGATTCATCGCCGGTGCAAGTGGTAACTAAACGATTACCACAAGTGGCCGAAAGAACTTGACCCAATTCTCCACGGTGCGATAGAGTGTAACCCATTCAGGCCGCTTATCTAAGTTGTAGATGCCTGTTCGCAATTGTTGGGAGTTGCACGCCCCATGACTCTGAAGTATCGTGCGACTGTGCAGGCGAAATGCCGTGCCCATGTGGAATTCGGATATTACGGTCATAAATAGACTGAGGCAGGTTTGATCATATGAATTATGGAGTGATTGTTGCCGGCGGCAAGAGCGAGCGAGTTGGCGCGAATGTGGACAAGGTCTTTCTAAACCTCGGAACGCAGCCTGTTCTTGCATATTCCGTATTGGCCTTCGAGAAGTGCCCTGATATTGACGGTGTAATACTGGTCGTGCGTAAAGACAGGATTGAGGCGGCACGAGGCATGTCGCAGATGTTCGGATGCTACAAGGTGAAGCGAATAGTCGCAGGCGGAGCAACAAGGCAGGCATCCGTGCTAAATGGCTTGAACCAGTTGAACGAGGACGTGAAGATCGTTGCGGTCCACGACGGGGCTCGTCCTTGCGTAACGTCAGCGATTATTTCGGAAACAGTGAAGAGTGCAAAACGTTACGGTTCAGGCGTTGCTGCGGTCAAGATCACAGACACGGTCAAACATGTGGACAAGGGCACCATAATCTCCAAGACGGTTGACCGGACAAAGTTGTGGGCTGTTCAAACCCCACAGGCTTTCCGGGTGGATCTGCTCCTTGCCGCGTTCAAAGAAGTGAAGAAGAAGAAACTGGACGTTACCGACGAAGCCTCAGCGGTCGAGCTGGTTTGCGACGATGTCCGTTTGGTCCCTGCAGCTCTCTCTAACATCAAGATCACAACTGCTGATGACTTGAATCTTGCCGCCGCACTGCTGAAGCTATGATGGAGCAGTATCGTAATGAATGACCGGAAATACGCTATAATCGGCGATGTTCATGGTAATTGGGAAGCGCTGACTGCGGTTATCAGGGATGCCGATGAACACGGAGTCACCGGATATGTATGCGTCGGCGATATTGTCGGTTACAATGCCAATCCCGCCGAGTGCCTTGAGAAGATCAGGGAGCTCAAGTGCGTAACTGTCCGCGGCAATCATGACCACTATTGTTCACACGACGAATGCCTTGAAGACTTTCACCCGCTTGCGGCGAAGGTCGTTGACTGGACGCGAAGTCAGCTCACCGCTGCGCAGATTCAGTTTCTTCGCGACTTGAAGATGTCCACCATGGTGGACGGTTTCATGGTCGTTCACAGCACGCTGGACATGCCCGAGAAATGGGGTTACGTGTTCGATCCGCTTGAAGCCGATGCAAGTTTCAACTATCAGACCACGTCAGTGTGTTTTCACGGCCACACGCACCTGCCGGTTTACTACGAAAAGCATGGGCGTGTGATAAAGAACGATTACACAAGGATAAGGATAGCGATGGGGAAGAAGTATTTCGTCAATGTAGGCAGCGTCGGTCAACCACGTGACGGCGATCCCCGCGCCGCCTATGCGATTTACGATATGAAGACCCGGGAAATAGAGTTGCGCAGATTGAAGTATGATATAGTCGCAACCCAGCAGAAGATCATAGAAGCGGGTTTGCCTGAACGGCTCGCAAAGAGATTGGAAATCGGGAAATGAGCAGAGGATAGAGCCGGATTCTTGTGAGCACATGTATTCGAGAAAAGAAGCCCGCGACGTACAAGTATATTTTCGGCCCGGTTCCTTCCCGCCGCTTGGGCCGTTCGCTTGGTGTTGACCTCGTTCCTCTCAAAACATGCACTTTCGATTGTGTGTTCTGCGAGGTTGGCGTAACGACTTTAAATACCCTCGATCGCAGGGAATATGCACCAGCCAATACGATTGTTGCTGAACTTCGCGATTGGATAAAGTCCGGCGGGAAGGCCGACTACATCACGCTTGCCGGATCCGGCGAGCCAACGCTCCACACCGGTTTTGGTGTGATTCTTGATAAAATCCGGGGACTGTGTTCCATCCGAACAGCCCTTCTGACCAACGGTTCTCTGCTTAATCTTCCGGAAGTGAGGAGGGCCGCAAGCAAGGCTGACGTTGTGAAAGTCTCATTGAGCGCATGGAACCAGACTTCTTTCAAGAAGGTGAATCGCCCAAATCCCGGCGTCACATTTGAGACGCTGCTGACAGGGTTACGCACATTCCGGGCTGGTTTCAAGGGTGAGTTGTGGCTTGAAGTTGTGGCTATAGCTGGCTACAACGACAGCGTGAGCGCGATGAAGAAGATCGCCCGGCTGGCGGAGAGCTTCAGACCGGACCTAATTCACCTGAATACGGTGGTCAGGCCACCGGCTGAAGCGGTGAGCGGAGTTTCGCGCGGCAGGTTGGAGCGATTTGCGGATCTTTTTACTCCAAGAGCGGAAATTGTTGGAGAAATGAATACCGGCACACGCCGCGGACGGAGCGCTGAGAGCCATGAAATCGTGGCCATGCTGAGGCGGAGACCATGTACTATCGCGGATATTGCGGCGGGACTTGGATTGAGGAAGAAAGATGCCTCGACGGCCATCGCTTTGCTTCTAAGCGGGGGCATGGTCAGGACTCTGAAACGTGGGACTAAAGTTTACTACGTATCTGGTTGATCTGCCTTCCCTGCGGTAGTAATCTCCTTCGATTTCGTCGGCGAAAAATAATGGATTAGGCCTATGGAACTGCTTAAGAAAATATTCGGGACAAAGCATCAGAGGGACATTCGCAAGCTGAGACCGCTGGTCGCACGGATCAACGAGATCGAACAGCAATATCAGTCTTTGTCCGAGAGTGATATCAAGGGCAAGACGCTGGAGTTCAAGGAAAGGCTTGCAAAAGGCGAGACGATCGAAGACATCGCATGCGAAGCTTTTGCCGTCGTCAAGAACGCCTGCCGTCGCCTCAAGGGTACGAAGTTCGAAGTTTGCGGACATGAAATGACATGGGACATGGTCCCGTTCGATACGCAGCTGATAGGCGGCCTTGTGCTGCATCAAGGCAAGATCGCGGAAATGGCGACCGGCGAAGGCAAAACGCTCGTGGCGACAATGCCGCTTTATCTCAACGCACTGGCTGGTCAGAATGTGCATCTCGTCACGGTGAACGACTATCTTGCACGACGCGACGCGCAATGGATGGGGCAGGTTTTCCAGTATCTTGGGCTAACGATTGGTTGTATCCAGAACCAGATGGACCAGATGGAGAGACGCGAACAGTACAGCAAAGACATCACCTATGGAACAAACAGCGAATTCGGGTTCGACTACCTCCGCGATAATGGAATGGCGTTCTCGCCCGATGCACAGGTCCAGCGTGGCTACGCCTATGCCATCGTGGATGAAGTTGACAGCATTCTGATAGACGAGGCGAGAACTCCGCTGATCATTTCCGGCGCGGTCGCCAACGCCGGGTCCGGCCAATACTTCGATCTCAAACCGAAAGTTGAACAGCTCATCAGGAAGCAGAAAAGCCTGTGCAACGATATCATGCAGAGGGCGAAAGAGTTGCTGGACAAGGGCGATACGGAAGAAGCCCAGTTCCTGCTGTACCAGGCGCATCAAGGCATGCCCAAGCACAAGCAGTTGATGCACTTGATGGAAGAGCCGGCCATGCGGAAGCTCCACGAGCAGGTTCAGAATATGATGCTGACCGACATGAGGAAAGCACAGGCCCGGTCGCTCAGGGAGGAATTGTATTTCACCATAGACGAGCGCGGCCATGATGCGACTCTCACCGAGAAGGGCTGCGAGGCGATGAACCCAAGCGACCCTAATGCCTATGTCGTGCCCGATCTGGCCGGGGAAATGGCCGATCTCGACAACGAGAAATCCATGTCCGAACAGGATAAGATAGCAAAGCGGCTGAAGCTGCAGGAGGACTTCGCCGAGAAGAGCGAACGCATCCATACCGTTGACCAGCTGATCCGCGCGTTTTGCGTGTACGAGAAGGACGTGGAATATGTCGTGCAGGACAATCAGGTGTTGATCGTTGATGAATTCACTGGCCGCATACTTCCCGGTCGAAGATGGAGCGATGGTCTGCACCAGGCCGTGGAAGCCAAAGAAGGTGTGAAGATCGAACGGGAAACCCAGACGCTCGCCACAATCACTATCCAGAACTATTTCAGGATGTACAAGAAACTCGCCGGAATGACCGGCACGGCGGAGACCGAGGCAAACGAATTCCACGACATCTACAAGCTCGACGTCGTCGTGATCCCAACCAATCGCCCGGTGCGGCGCGTGGACAATAACGACGTGGTCTACAAGACGCAACGCGAGAAATACAAGGCCGTCATTGACGAAATAGCGGCTTGCGTCGAACACGGTCAGCCGGTGCTGGTGGGCACAATCAGTGTGGACACTTCCGAACTCATCAGCCGGATGCTCAAACGCGCCAATATAGTCCACAACGTGCTCAATGCCAAGAATCACGAAAAGGAAGCGGAAATAGTCACACGCGCCGGGCAGCGGAGCGCTGTGACGATCGCAACCAATATGGCAGGTCGCGGTACGGACATAAAACTTGGAGAGGGGGTCGTTCATGTTGAGCGCGGAATCATCGAATCTTCAACGTCGCTGGACGACAAGGTGGACGGCAGCACGTTACGGAGCATCCTTCGGGAGAATCCGTGCGGCTTGCATGTGATAGGATCGGAGCGGCATGAATCAAGGCGCATTGACAGGCAATTGCGTGGCCGCTGCGCGCGGCAGGGCGACCCGGGGTCGTCGCGCTTTTACGTTTCGCTTGAAGACGACCTGATGCGTCTTTTCGGTTCGGACCGGATAGCCAACATAATGAGCCGTCTCGGCCTGGAGGAGGGGCAGCAGCTCGAACACAGCTGGCTGAACCGATCCATCGAGACCGCGCAGAGACGTGTCGAGCAGCAGAATTTCTCCATCCGAAAGAGGACGCTCGAATACGACAACGTGATGAACAAACAGCGCGAGATCATCTACGGATTCCGGGGCGACATCGTCAGGAGCAAAAATGTCCGCGAACAGATTTACGATATTTTAAACGACATCATCGCCACGAAATCGGAGGAACTTGCCGGGGACAAGGACAATGAAGAAAATCTCGACGAATTCGTGAAGTGGGTCAGGAGTTCTTTTCCTGTGCCTGTGCGCGCTGAAGAGTTGCATGGCAGGCTTGGCGACACGGACGCAATTGCGGAGGACATTTTCAACCGGGTCAAGAGCGCGTACGATTTAAAAGTCGGCCTTGAAACAGGTGATTCCGTCATGGCAATGGAACGCCATATAGTACTCCAATCCATTGATACGCACTGGCAGGACTATCTCAGGGCAATGGACGATTTGAGGCAGGGCGTTGGCTTGCGCGCATACGGTCAGAGAGATCCGCTTGTCGAGTACAAGCGAGAAGCCTACAACATGTTCGAGGAGTTGATGAACCGTATAAAGCAGGACGTGGCTTCGGCTGTGTTCAGGACGGCGACGTCTCTCGAAACATTCGAGTCGTTCCTGAGATCGCTGCCGCGGACAACTACCGTGCACGATGAGGTCTCGATTCTGGGCCATGGCGGGCAGGCACCCAGAATGCCGCGTGGCGCCGCACCGGCGATGGCAGGCATGCAGGCAGAACACGGCGGCGAACCCGCCGCAGTCCATGTGGGGCCGGTTGCCGCTGAGCCAATACGACGGGATTCTCCCAAGATAAACCGCAACGATCCGTGTACCTGCGGAAGCGGCAAGAAATATAAGAAGTGCTGCGGAAAATGAGTTCCGCATTCCGAATCCCACCGGTCGCATTGCGTTTCTGCGGCGCTGTTTCGACAGGCATTCTCCTTGCAACAGCGTTCCCTCCGTTCAAGGGGTCTGAAGCTGTGTGGACTGCATTGGCTCCGCTGTTGCTCGTGGCAAGATATTCCGATCGGAAGACATCGTTCAAATGGGGTTATATCGGCGGCCTGGTTTTCTGGCTGATAGATATGTCGTGGCTTCTTAGTCTTGCAAAAACCAGTACAACGTGGCCCCTGGCGGTTTTCGGATGGCTTGCCCTTTCGGCATACCTGGCGCTCTATTTTGGGGCGTTTGCGATGGCCGTATCGTTCGTGTGGAAGAGCGGTTGTGCGGAGGATGGAGTTCAGCATGACCAAAATCCGAGATCCAGGATTTCAAAACCTGAATCCATCGTTGCCGGCCCTGACAATCTGCTTAGAAATCTCGCGTTGATGTTTGTGATCCCGCTGATTTGGGTTGGGTTTGAATACCTGCGTTCGACACTTTTCACAGGACTTGCCTGGAACGCCCTTGGCGTAAGCCAGTACAGGAATCTGGCGGTGATACAGATTGCTGAGTGGGGCGGCGTCTATGCGGTGTCGGCCATCATCGTGTTGATGAACGTTGCAATGGCGGTGACGTTCATAAGATTCATAAACATATACCGGCACGGTAGGCCATCGCGACGGCTCAGCATCGAACTGATGACGGGTCTTGTAATTTGTGCAGCGTGCTGGATCTACGGGTATCGTATCGCCAGCCGTATATATGGGGAAGATAATCGCGGGACTGAAGTGAAAATCGCCGCCGTTCAACCTTGCATACCGCAATTGAAGAAATGGGACGCGGACGCGATCAATGACATCTATGAGACACTTCTGAACCAGACCGAGCCTGTTATGCGTGTGCCGGGGCTGCAGATGATAGTCTGGCCAGAGACTTCAGTGCCAGGGCCGGTGCTGTCGGACGCAGATACAGGAGATTTTGTGCGGAGTGTCGTTCGGAACGGAACGCCCCTGCTCGTGGGATCGATGGAGGTTGACGACACGGAAGCGACGGAGAAACTTTACAACTCATCCTTTCTCTTCAGCCCGGACGGCATGGTAAAGGGCCGATACAGGAAGCAGCATCTGGTTCCGTTCGGAGAATATATTCCTTTCGACAAAACCATCCGCTTCATCGGTAACCTTGAGATGCTTGGTTTCAGTTGCTCAGAGGGCACAACCGGCACGGTGTTTCGCCTTGATGATTCAAAGACGATGTTCTCGGTGCTTATTTGCTTCGAGGATACGATCGCATCGCTCGCCGCCGAGTCGGTACGGAATGGAGCAAGACTGCTGATCAACCAGACCAACGATGCGTGGTTTGATGGCACAGCCGGCGCCCTTCAACATATGAGCCAATGCGTATTCCGTTGCGTTGAAAACCGGGTGCCAGCAGTGCGTTGCGCCAATAGCGGTGTGACGTGTTTTATCGATAAGGCGGGCGGTGTGGACATGCTGAAGAATGAAAAAGGGGAGATGAGCTTTCCTGGATTTCAACTCGGCAGCGTGTTCGTCCGGGGGGCCGATATGCCGCTTACGTTTTACACAAGATACGGAGATCTGCCGTTTGCCGTGCCGTGCGCTGTGCTTGCAGTGCTGGTTTTTGTTCTTGCGATAGTCAGCGATAAAAGGGAAAAAACGCTGTCAAAAGGAATCACAAAATGATCGAAATCGAGGAAGTAAAGAGTCGGCTTAGCAAGCTGAATGACCACATGTCGGAAATGCGAGGTTATCTTTGACGTCGCCAGCCGCGAGAAAATACTGGCCGAGTTGGAGAAGGAAACAGCGCAGCCTGCGTTCTGGAACGACCAGAATAAAGCCAGGGAAAATATAGCCAAGTCGAATGCCCAGCGCGCCGTCCTCAAGCCATTTGCCGCGCTCACTACAGCGCTGCAGGATGCCGCGCTTCTGTTGGAGCTGGTCGCCGGGGAGAACGATGAATCCCATCGCAATCAGGCTATCGAAGAAGCCTCTGCTTCGCTGGATAAGGCCGGGAAGCTGTTCAAACAATTGGAAATCCAGTCCCTCCTCGGAGGTCCGCTCGATGCCAGCAACGCATACCTGACTCTGCATGCCGGTGCGGGTGGCACGGAGTCTTACGACTGGGCGGATATGCTTTTCAGAATGTACAGGATGTACATCGCCGACCATGGGTTCGAAATGGAAGTGATGGACTACGCCTCCGGCGACGAAGTTGGAATCAGGAGCGTGAGCTTTGCCGTGAACGGTCCCTACGCATACGGCTACATGAAGGCGGAGCGCGGTGTGCACAGGCTCGTCAGAATAAGCCCGTTTGACGCGAACAAACGGCGTCATACGACCTTTGCGTCGCTGGATGTTGTTGCAGAAATCGCCGACGACGTAGAGATCGAGATACTCGACAGCGATCTTCGCATAGACACATACCGGGCGAGCGGCAAGGGCGGTCAGCATATCAATAAGACAGATTCCGCGATCCGTATCACTCATATGCCGACAGGCATTGTCGTGGCTTGCCAGGCAGAGCGGTCACAGCATAGCAACAGGGCGAAAGCGTATAAGATGTTGAAGGCAAAGCTCTACGAACTGAGAATGGACGAAAAACGCAAGGACCTGGAAAAATTTTATGGGCCGAAAGGCGAGATCGCGTGGGGCAGCCAGATCCGCTCGTATGTATTGCAGCCTTACACAATGGTAAAAGACCTCAGGACTGGAGTGGAAACATCGAACGTGAACAAGGTGCTGGATGGCGGCCTCGATGAATTCATTGAGGGTTATCTCAAGCAGCGGGTGACGGCGGTTTCCATCGGATAGCATGAAAGGCATGATAATATGGCGCTAAAAAGCATGACAGGTTATGGATGCGGCGAGGCATCGGCCGGCGGGATCAAAGTCGAAATCGAATTAAGCTCGGTGAACAGGAAACAGTTCGATATCAGGATCAATCTCCCGCGACAACTGATTTCCCTCGAATCGCGTGTCACCGAACTGGTGCACCGGAGTATAGCGCGTGGGTCAGTGAGCGGAACGATAAATATCGGCGTCTCTGGCAAAGCGCGTCTGGATTCGGCGTCCGTTGATCTCGACGTCGCAAAGGGCTACGTAAAGGCCATCCGAAAAGCCGCCAGGGAGCTGGGGCTGAAAGACGATCTTGGAGCGCGCATTCTCCTGCAACTGCCTGAAGTCGTCCACTTCGAGAGCGTACCGGGGGATTCGGAGAAAATGTGGCACTTGATAGAGAAAGCGCTGAACGGGGCTGTTGACCGGCTTGCCGGAATGAGAAAAGTTGAGGGCAAGGCGCTGGAGAAAGACATAGCCTGCCGTATGAAGAAACTGAAAGTCATCCTTGAGCAGATCGCAGACCTGGCTCCCTGCGTAAGTGTGAAATACCGTGAGGCGTTGCTGCGGAGACTCGAGAAAGCCGGTATTGGCATAAACAGCGAAGATCCGCAGCTGATCAAGGAACTGGCATTCTTTGCCGACAAGTCAGATGTGTCAGAGGAGATCACGCGGCTTGGAAGCCACTTCAAACAAACCTCCGCCATCATGGCCTCCGACGAAACGGCCGGGCGTCCTCTGGACTTTCTGTGCCAGGAAATGTTCCGCGAGATCAACACCATTGGTTCCAAGGCAAACGATAGCGAGATCACGAAACATGTTGTAACCTTTAAAACGGAACTGGAATGTGTAAGAGAGCAAGTCCAGAACGTTGAGTGATGCACTTGTAGCCGCTCCGGATACGGCGCGGTCCGCGTCTTATCAGACGCGGCTACCGTCCATTAGAAAACAGAATGGACATGATTAAACCCATGAATGACAAGTTGAAACCGTTATTGATCATCGTTTCGGCGCCCTCCGGCGGCGGCAAGAGCACGTTGTGCCGGCGCCTGCTGGCGGAGCGGAAGGACGTTGCTTATTCCATATCCTGCACAACCCGCACACCGCGTGGACACGAAGTTAACGGTCGTGAGTATCACTTTTTGTCGGAGATGGAATTCGATCAGCGCGAAAAGAACGGCGAGTTTCTTGAACATGCTGTTGTGCATGGACACAAGTACGGCACACTCAGAAAGCCCGTAGACGATGCACTGGCGGCTGGTAAAAGCATTCTAATGGATATTGATGTCGAAGGCGCACGGCAGGTTCGCGAATATGTTTCGCGTCTTCCAGGGCACGATGCCCTGAAAGGCGCATTCGTGGACATCTTTGTGGAACCGCCGTCGCTCGAAGCGCTGCGCGATCGATTGCTCAAGCGCGCCGAGGACAAGAAAGACGAAATCGAACGCCGCCTCAAAACAGCCGAAAAGGAAATGCTCCATCGCGATAAGTATCGTTATCGGGTCATTAACGATGATTTGGAAAAGGCATATCGCGAATTTCTTGCGATCATCCTCAAAGAACAGGGCCGGTGAGGTTTCCGGGAATGGGTGGCTCGTCAAGGGGCCAAAACGACAAAAGTGACACAAACGACTGGTGGCCTTGTCTTTGATGTCCCTTTTGTCCTTCATCCACCCCACTGAACCGGATCTTGCTGATAATAGAGCTTCAGTTCTTCATAGAGAGCCGGATGCTTGTCCTTCAATGCCGTCGGTTTTGTGAAAAACGCTTCGGTCGCCACTGCGAAAAACTCGGCGGGATCTTTTGTTCCGTATTGATCGAGCACGGTTGGCAATCCACGCTCGGCATCATGGCGCAATCGCCTGAATTCGCTTCCGAGGATGCGAGCCCAAGCCGTATGCATTGAGCGATGCGGCAACACCACGCTGCCATTGGCCTGCCTGCCATCCTCGAAATCGAGCTGATGCGCAAATTCGTGAAAGACAACGTTGTGTCCGTCGCGAACATCTGCTGCATCGTTGCGGACATTGTCCCACGACAAAACCACCGAACCGTGCGGCCAAGCCTCGCCGAGCCGCGATTCAATGGTTTCTGTAACGACGCCGATTCCATCGCGTTCCCGATGTTCGGCGAAATATGCGCTCGGATAGACAAGAATGGATTGCAGTGTCGGATAGTAATCGGCCTTGCGATGAAGAAGCAGGACGCATGCCTGTGCGGCAATTGTGATGCGCATTTCATCTGTGATTTCAAGCCCTGCGCAACCCTCAAAATGCTTCTCGGCGAGGAACACCTTGATGTGTTCGAGCAGTTCCCGTCTGTCATCCAGAGTCAGCTTGTCGAGGAGTGGAAAGTTTCGCTTGATGATTTCGTGCCACGCGGCGGGAAACTCCCTACCACGAACCCATGGTCTCATTAATTTATTGAATAACGACATGACGCCCCGGTTTTAATGCCTCGTTTAGTGAAGAACAGGCTATCAAAACCAGGGCATCATGCCAAGAACCCTACCCAAGAATCGCTTTCAAATCCTGGGCTGGCGTAGAGATGGGCATGATATTGAACTTATCCACCAAAACCTTCAGAACTGCCGGCGTAACGAAGGCTGGCAGGCTGGGGCCCAGGCGGATGTTTCTTATGCCGAGATGCAGCAGCGTCAACAGAATGCAAACGGCCTTCTGCTCGTACCAGGACAGGATGAGCGAAAGCGGCAGTTTGTTGACATCGGTCTTGAATGCATTGGCCAGCGCTACCGCGATCTGGATCGCGGAATATGCATCGTTGCACTGCCCGCAATCGAGCAGGCGTGGGATGCCTCCAATATCGCCGAAGTCCAGTTTGTTGAAACGATACTTGCCGCAGGCGAGTGTGAGAATCACGCAATCCTTTGGCACGGCCTCCGCGAATTCCGTGTAGTAGTTCCTGCCGCTTTTAGCGCCATCGCAGCCACCAATCAGGAAGAAATGTCGTATTCTTCCAGCCTTCACGGCGTCGATCACCTTGTCGGCCACTCCCAAAACAGCGCTGTGGCCGAATCCAACGAGAATTGTTTTGTCCGAACCATCCGCCTTGAAACCATCTGCGTCGAGTGCGGCTTTAATGACGGCCGCAAAATTGCGGTCGCCTATATGCTTCACTCCCGGCCACGCGACAAGTCCGCAGGTGAATATCCTGCCTTTGTAACTGTCTCTCGGCCTCTGAATGCAATTGGTAGTCATTAGAATTGCGCCAGGAAAAGCGTCGAATTCCTTCTGCTGGTCCTGCCATGCGCCGCCATAATTGCCAGCGAGATGTTTGTACTTCTTCAATGCCGGATAGCCATGCGCGGGCAGCATCTCGCCATGAGTGTAAACGTTGATGCCTTTTCCCTCTGTCTGTTTTAGAAGGTCTTCCAGATCCTTCAGGTCGTGGCCGGAGACCAGAATTGCGTTGCCTTTCAAAGGTTCGATCCTGACTTTTGTCGGCACAGGATTCCCATAAGCGCCTGTGTTGGCGGCATCGAGAAGTCCCATGACGGCCAGGTTGATTTCGCCGCATTTCAGGATGGTGGCCAGCAGTTCGTCAACTGTGGGCTGCTCCTTTGTGAGCAGATTGAGCGCTTCGTGGAAAAAGGCGTAGACCTTGTCGTCTTCCTTGCCGAGGATCATCGCATGATCGGCGTATGCCGCCGTGCCCTTGAGCCCGTACATAAGAAGCTCCTGCAAGCCGGCAAGATCGTCGCCGAGTTTCCGCTTCCGCGATTCTATTCCGATATCCGCAGTCTGTTTGGCGAGACCGTCCATATCCTTCGCGGGGGCAAACATTGCCGGACCTGTCAGCGTCTCTGATTTCGTGCCTTTGCTTCTGCAACTGCCTTCGTAAAGGGCTCTGGCCTTGTTTCTTATCTCAGAAGCGTTACCCAGAATAAACTGGAGGCGGTCTGGATCGAAATTGACGTTGGTCACGGTCGTGAAAAGTGCTTCCATCACGAACCTGTCAACCGTCTGGTCTTTCGCACCGAGTTCGCGCGCCCTGTGCGCATACATCGCGATACCTTCCGCCGCATGGACGAGCAGGTCTTGCAGACCAGCTGTCTGTGCGTCCTTGCCGCACACACCTGCCACCGTGCATCCCGTTCCTTTTGCAGTTTGCTCACATTGAAAACAGAACATAATCTCATCTTCCTTTCTTTTCTTTTTCACCGATCACCAGCGATATTCCGACCACTCTTCTTACATCCAATCTTCACTCAATATTCCGCCCTGAATGCCCACAACGATTCGTTTGATCGGAACTTTGCGCGATGCCTGTTCCGTCGCCTGCTTCGCAAGCGCCATCAAACCACCACAGCACGGGACTTCCATGATCATGACCGTGAGTGTGTTGATCTTTGCGTCATCAATCAAGCTCTTGATCTTCTCAACGTAAACCTCCTGCCCATCGTCCAGTTTGGGGCAGGCTATTGCCAGCGTCTTGCCCTTGAGCCAGTCTTTATGAAAATCGCCAAGCGAGTACGCTACGCAATCCGCCGAAAGCAGTAGATCGGCCCCCTGGTATTGCGGAGCCATGGGTGAGATCAGGTGCATTTGAATCGGCCATTGCGATAGTTGAGAGGGGCGCTTCCCAGTTTCATCGACCTGCGATTCGCCCTTGGTGTTGAACTCGAACGACTTCGCGCCGGGACAGCCTGCGTGCGCGCCATGATTGTGCGTCATATGTGCCTCCTTTTCCTCTAATGGATTAACGATTCCTTTTTCCGCCAGCACCGCCAGCGCAACGTCGAGGAATTCGCATTGCTGGTGGCTTTTCAAATGTTCAAGATGCGCCTTGATTGTGTTTGACCCCTGTTTGATCATGTTCAGCATGACCTTTCGCTCGTCGTACGCTTCCGCCTCGCGTTCTTCAACAACGATAGCGCCTTCCGGACAATGTCCGAGACATGCGCCGAGTCCGTCGCAGAGAAGATCGCTGACGAGCCGCGCTTTCCCGTCAATTACCTGGATAGCGCCTTCCGGGCAGTTGGGAATGCACAGTGAGCATCCCGTGCACTTCTCCTGATCTATGTTGATGATCTTGCGTTTCATAGCTGCGTACTGTTCCCTTCGTTTGTAGGAGCGGCTTTATGCCGCGATGTTTATCCCTCCGCTGTATTAATTTGTCGCGGGATAAACCCGCTCCTACAATGTTCTCAATTCATTTTTCGCCCACATCATAACAGAGCCACATTCTAGAAACCTTGATTTGGATCAAGATAATGAAAAGAATCTGATTGAGATGAAATCGCCTTGCTTCAAGGCTGATATCCACGGAACTGTTGACGTAACGACAATGGAAAGGGTAAAGTCCGCCCTGTTTTCAACAAGGAAAGGAACTTCAAAATGTCTCAAGTTTACAATTTCAATGCCGGCCCTGCGGTGCTTCCAGCAGAAGTGTTGGAACAGGCAAAGAATGAAATGTTCGATTTTAACAAATCCGGAATGTCCATTCTCGAACACAGTCATCGCGGCAAGGACTACGATGCGGTCCATCAGGAAGCGATCGCCAACTACAAGAAACTCTTGAATCTGTCTGACGACTACGCGGTGATCTTCGTGCAGGGCGGCGCAAGCATGCAGTTCGCCATGGTGCCGATGAACCTTCTGGGTTTGGGGCAGACCGCCGACTATGTCAATTCCGGCGCATGGGCGAGCAAGGCTGTAAAAGAGGCAAGGCTCATTGGCAATGTCAACGTTGTGGCCAACACAGAGAAGGAAATTCCAACCAGGATCCCGCGGGTTGAAGAATTGAAACTCACGAATGGCGCTGCGTATGTCCATGTCACTTCAAACGAGACGATTGCCGGGACACAGTGGAAGACTTTTCCAAAGACGGAAGCGCCACTGGTGGCCGACATGTCGTCGGACATGCTTTCGCGTCCGTTCGATTCAAAGCAGTTTGGATTAATCTATGCGGGTGCCCAGAAGAATCTAGGTCCCGCTGGCACGGCGCTGGTGGTAATCCGCAAGGACCTCGCACAGCGCGTTTCCGAAAAGATCCCGACAATGCTGAAGTACACGACATATATCGAAGAAGATTCCTTGTACAACACACCATCCTGCTTCACCATCTACATGATGATGCTTGTAACGAGATGGATTCTGAAGATGGGGCAGGAGAATCTATACAAACGCAATGTAGAGAAGGCCGCGAAGATTTACACCGGAATAGATAACAGCGGCGGGTTCTACAAGGGAACGGCTGTTAAAGATTGCAGATCCGACATGAACATTACGTTTCGGCTCCCCAGCGAGCAACTTGAGGAAGCTTTCGTGAAAGAAGCTTCCAATCTTGGCATGAAGGGGTTGAAAGGCCATCGGTCCGTTGGCGGAATCAGGGCATCGGTGTATAACGCGTTCCCAATGGAAGGCGTGGAAGCATTTACCTCGTTCATGAGAGAATTCCAGAAGAAGAACGGCTAAAGGCCGATATCATTCCAGAGGCGCCCGTAGCTCAATTGGATAGAGCGACAGCCTCCGAAGCTGTAGGTTGTGAGTTCGATCCTCGCCGGGCGCACCACTTCAAAACCCCTGTAAAATAAGGCCGAAACGCCTTATTTTGTGCATATTTTCTGCTTCGTGTGGCTTCCCCCTGTAGTGCGTATAGTGGCACAAAAAGGCGTAGTTAGGCGGTTAAATTGTCACCAATTGTCAACACACTGAAGAACGGATTTCTCCTGTCAAAAGCAAAAAAGGCATTCTAACTGCAACCTGAATGTCAAGTGTTCTGGTGACAATGTGGATTGTCAACACTTCCCCGGCCACACTTCCGTGCCTCAATCCGTAGTCACAGCGTTGACAGAATAGGGCTAGGAATCGTTGCAGAAGGATGTCGCGCTGGTTATGCCCCCGGCGGCAAACCTGCCGGAAGCCACGGCCAATGGTAAATGTGATGTCTCTCAAGAAACCACAAGACAAAGGCAGCTATTAGGAAACATACAGCGGCAATCCGCATCATTGAATATGCTTCGTCTGTGTCTTTCCCCAATCTGGAACAGCGGGCGGCAAAGAGGAAAATCAATCCAACGGGAAACGCCAAGCACGGTAATAGTTGGAAGAACTCACGAAGCCATGTAAACAGTGGTGCAGTGTGCATAATGTTAGTCGTCTCCAAACTGCCGCGCAATAAGGCCGCCAAGACCAATGGCTAAGAAGAAGCCTACCAAGTAGGCGGTAGAAGCATTGTACCCTGTCGAATCAAGATGTCTCTCTACGTTAGACAAGACAACTCCGAGTATATAGCCAGCAATAGCCACTCCGGCGCAAAGGCCGCCCTGTCTCTCTTTTTTTGTCATGCTGTTCTCACTTCCAAAGTTACTTTGCGCACACACCTGATTGCTTCAACGGCATCGGCGCTTATGACGCTACCCCGGAAAACGGCGGATTCAAACAGCGTGAGAAATGGACAGGCCGGGGGGACTATGCCGGGGCCTTCCCCCCATGCCCGGCCTTGCGTCTGTGCGTAATACATCTTTCGCCCCGCATGGGATTTTTTCAACCTGTTTCGACCAGATTCGCTATCATGGTGCCTGCCATCCCTTCACTACGCCTGTATCCGAAAACTCAACTCTGGGCGATGTGTAGGTTCCTTTGATGGACGGATAGAGCCACCAGAGATTACCTGTCGGTTGCGATGCTATTGACTCCGAACTGTCC
>CAZASC010000027.1:0-37682 GCA_964487695.1 uncultured Victivallales bacterium | reverse complement strand
CCATTCCTACGTCATGCTTTCCCGTGATTTTGCCCCATCTTTCGATCTTTCGCGGGCGGCGCGCACACCAGTGCAGCGCCACCCGCGAAATCTCAAAATCTGGGGCAAACTTACGAGAAATCCTGCCGCTTAACGGAATGGGCAACTTGGTTTGCCACCCTGAACTCGGCTTCGCCGGATTCAGGGTAACTGGCGGAACAGGTCTTTTTCATTCTCAATGATAATCTTTCTGTTCACAAAGCCTTGTAGGCATGGGCAAAAAAGGCGGCATGGTCTTTCCTTTTGACCATGTTTTGACTTGCGGACGCCACGGAGGTCGTCCCTCCAAATGAAAATGGCACGTAAACTGGCCTTTCCAGATTACTGGAGGGCCACGCTCCGTCGTGGCCGGTGCAAAATGACGTCAAAAGGAAAGACCATGGGCCGTCTTCCGAATCAAGTTGAAAAACCGTGCTGCCAAGTTTACATTCGCATCCGCGTACGTGCAGAAGATTGTAACTTAATCAAGGATTACAAATATGCCAAAAATCACGTTCATGGGCGCGGGAAGCACGATTTTTGTTAAGAACGTAATAGGGGACAGTCTACTTTCGCCGGCCCTGCACGACTCCCATGTCGCGCTATACGACATTGATCCCGGGCGTTTGAAAGAGTCCAGGCTGATGCTCGATGCGCTCAACGCCAATCTCAATCATGGTCGCGCCAGGATCACAACGCATCTCGGAGTCGGCAACCGGCGCGAGGCTTTGCGCGGAGCGGATTATGTGGTCAATGCCATCCAGGTCGGCGGGTACAAGCCGGCCACCGTCATTGATTTCGAGGTCCCAAAGAAATACGGGCTGCGGCAGACGATTGCAGACACGCTCGGGATCGGCGGAATCTTTCGCGCTTTGAGGACGATTCCCGTCATTCTGGACTTTGCGCGTGACATGGAAAAGGTCTGCCCCAATGCGTGGTTTCTCAACTACACGAACCCGATGGCAATGCTGACGGCAAGCATGCTGCGCGGTTCGTCAATAAAAACGGTGGGACTGTGCCATTCGGTGCAGGGCTGCGCCACAACCATATTGACTCATCTCGGGATGACAGCGAACGAGCTCCAGTGGAAGATCGCCGGCATAAATCATCAGGCATGGCTGCTTGAAATCACCGATGGCGGCAAGGATTTGTATCCAGAGATCAAGGCGCGCGCGGCGGCGATGCTCGAGGCTGCGAGAAAGAAGGGCGCCCAAAAACACTGGGACATGGTGCGGCACTATCTCATGCTGAATTTCGGCTACTATATTACGGAGTCGTCGGAGCACAGTTCTGAATACCTGCCGTATTTCATAAAGAGCCAGTATCCTGAGTTGATCAAGGAGTTCAACATACCGCTGGACGAATATCCCCGCCGATGTGTCGCGCAGATTGAATCGTGGAAAAAGCAGAGCCTTGAACTGGTACACTGCCCAAACCTGTTGCACACGCGATCGAACGAATATGGTTCGTACATAATGGAAGCAATGGAGACCGATGTTCCTTTCAGGATTGGCGGTAACGTAATGAACAACGGGCTCATCACAAATCTGCCGGCGAGAGCTTGCGTCGAAGTGGCATGTCTGGTTGACAGGAACGGAGTTCAGCCATGCTTTGTCGGCGATCTGCCGGAACAGCTGGCGGCCTTGAATCGCACCAATATCAATCCGCAGACGCTCACGGTTGAAGCGGCATTGACCGGAAAGAAAGAGCACATCTATCACGCTGCCATGCTCGACCCGCACACGAGCGCGGAACTGCCGATAGACAAGATCAGGAGACTCTGCGATGACTTGATCGCGGCGCATGGCAACATGCTTCCGAAATATAACGAGACCGTTATCAAGCCCATGCGGTTGAAAACATTTGTCGCTCCCAACAACATCGTGCCAATGCATGTGATAGGTCCGTTCGAAAACGGAGCGAAAGGCGCAAGCCTTGGGCTCACGCGCGTTCTTCCGCCAGAGAAAAGTGTGGACCTGAAAGCCCGCTATGCCGGAAAAGACGGCAAAAAAATCGGCTGGAAGCGGGTCGCCATCGGCGATCTTCAGAACCATGGATATTACGATTTTATTGCCTTGCTTGGTAATGTTGATCTGGCAGTGGCATACGCCTGCGCCATGATTCGGTCGAATTCAGCACGGCAAGTGGTCATAGAACTTGGCAGTGACGATGGCATCGCGGCATGGTTGAACGGCGAAGAGATTCTGCGCGTTGAGGCGGCGCGGGCGGCGATGCGCGCTCAGAACGAAGTAGTCCTGAATCTGAAGAAGGGATTGAACCATCTCCTGTTCAAGGTGGACCAGAAGTCCGGCGCATGGGGGCTGTATGCCAACTTCAAGGGCAACAAGCCGGCCGGAATCAAGGTTGTGTAGCTGGCATGTCCCCTCAGTTACTGTATGGCCGCAACGTAACCGCGCCGTATCCGGCTACGGCAAGGAGGCCACTCTGAAACTGAGGCGATACGCTGGCATCTCAACGAACCTTGCTGTTTTTTGGAAAAAGGTGCAAAATTCTGCGCTTGTAATGGCTTTTGTCGGTATTCATGAAGGCGAATTGTCAAATTGCGCGGCAGGTTACTAGAAGACACGATCAACAGTTTTCAGATATGGTGTGATTAACAATGAATGAGATCCTTGAAAAGAAACAACTGTCGGATGAAGTATTTCAGTTGAAGGTCAGCTCGCCTCTGATAGCTTCAGAGCGCAAGCCCGGCCAATTCATCATGCTTGAACTCGATTCGGATTTCGGTGAGCGGATTCCTTTGACGATCGCCGACGCCGATTCCGTCGAGGGATCGATCACCCTGATTTTTCAGGTTGTGGGTAAGACGACGCATCGGCTGGCCGATCTGAAGGTTGGAGAGGAGATCATGCATCTGGCCGGCCCGCTGGGCACGCCGACTCATATCGAGAAGTTGGGGACTGTGGTTTGTGTCGGCGGCGGGATCGGTGTTGCGCCGCTTCACCCCATCGCGAAGGGCATGAAGGCGGCTGGCAATAAGACTATCGTGATCATGGGCGCTCGGACAAAGAACCTGCTGGTGTTGGAAGATAAAATGCGGGCGATCGCGGATGAGCTGGTGATATGCACCGACGACGGTTCGTATGGACGCAAATGTCTCGTAACCGAGCCGCTCAAGGAATTCTGCGAACGAGCGCCAAAGCCCGATCTTGTGGTGGCAATAGGGCCACCGGTCATGATGAAGTTTTGCGCGAAAACCACTCTGCCGTACGGCGTCAAAACGATGGTGTCGCTGAATACCATCATGATTGACGGCACGGGCATGTGCGGGGGTTGCCGGGTAACGGTCGGGGGCAAGACGAAGTTTGTCTGCGTTGACGGGCCGGAGTTCGATGGCCACGCCGTGGATTTCGACAACATGATGAAACGACTCGGCGCTTACAAGGAGCAGGAAGATCATCACCACGAAAAGTGCCATCTTGAACTGGCTGCGGAGAAGAAAATATGAGTCATCCAGACAACAATCAGCTTGCGTCGGAGGCGAAGGTGAAACTGACTGAACTGCTGGCCCGGAAGGAGCCGCTGAAACCGAAGGAGCGGATGGCTATACCGACGCAGCAAATGCCGTCGCAGGATCCGGCCGTGCGCAGGAGGAATGTCACCGAAGTGGCGCTGGGTTACACTGCCGAGCAGGCGCGGCTTGAAGCGATGCGCTGTCTGCAATGCAAGAATGCGCCTTGCGTGGAAGGTTGCCCGGTGCGGATCAGCATTCCAGCATTTGTGGCCGCCATTGCGGAGGGCGACTTCAAGAAGGCGATAGCGGTGATCAAATCCAACAGCCTTCTGCCGGCTGTTTGCGGACGGGTCTGCCCGCAGGAGACTCAATGCCAGGCGCCATGCACGGTTGGGAAATCGCTGAAGGATGTCGGTAAAGCGGTTTCGATCGGGCGGCTTGAGCGATTCGTCGCCGATCTGGAACGGGAAAGCGGGAACTTGAAACCGCCGGAGATCAAACCTCCGACAGGCAAAAAGGTGGCTGTTATCGGGAGCGGGCCTGCGGGGATCACGGTGGCCGCCGACGTCCGGCGCGAGGGCCATGAAGTGACGATGTTTGAGGCGCTTCAAAAACCCGGAGGGGTGATGATGTATGGCATCCCGGAATTTCGGCTTCCCAAGGCGATTGTTCAAGCAGAGATCGCTGGGCTCAAAGCGATGGGTGTAAAGGTTGTAACGGATTTTGTTGTAGGCAAGACGCGCAAGCTGATGGACCTCCTTGAAAAGGACGGCTTCGATGCCGTGTTTGTGGCAACCGGTGCTGGATTGCCAAAGTTCTTGAATATCGAAGGCGAGAACCTCGTCGGCGTTTTCTCAGCGAACGAGTTTCTGACGCGCTGCAATCTGATGCGGGCTTATGACCGTGACAGGGCCGACACGCCTGTGGCCCGGATTAAAAAAGCGGCCGTTTTGGGTGGCGGTAATGTCGCCATGGATGCGGCGCGGACAGCGATCAGGCTCGGAGCCGAGGAAGTGCATTTGGTCTATCGAAGGACCGAAGTCGAAATGCCGGCCAGGGTTGAAGAGGTTGAACATGCGAAGGAAGAAGGCGTAATATTTCATATGCTTCAGAACGCCAAACGGATTATCGGGAATGAGTCCGCGCGCGTTACAGGAATGGAATGCCTCAAATATGAATTAGGGGCGCCGGACGAATCTGGCAGACGCAGGCCGGTGGAGATTCCGAACAGCGAATTCACGATGGAAGTTGATGCAGTGATCGTTGCCGTCGGTAATGACTCCAGTCCTCTCATCCGGCAGACTACGCCCGGAATCAAGACCAACAAATGGGGTAACATCATTGCAGATGAAGATGGAAAATCCTCGGTTGACCGAGTCTATGCAGGGGGCGACATAGTCCTTGGCGCGGCCACCGTGATCCTCGCCATGGGACAAGGCCGAACCGCCGCCGCCGCAATCAACAAGATGCTTGCGGAAGAAACAAAAAACGCAAAAAGCTGATTGCAAGCTTCAATGGTTCGGCAACGGCAGTCAATCTCGGTAATGATGAGGTCGCTGAAATCGTGATGTCTCTCTTTATGCCTGCCACTAATGGATGACCCCAATTATGGCAGATACTCACAAGGAGACAGCGCTCAGGATGAATCGCGTAATCATTGTTGGCGGGAGCGGTCTAATTGGTCGTGCGCTTGCGAACGATCTGTCGAAAAGCGGATACGAAGTGATTGTCTTGAGTCGCAGTCCGGCAAGTGTGCGTGGTTTACCCGATGGCGTGCGCGCTGAACGCTGGGACGGTAGTACTGCCGACGGATGGGGTAATCTGATAAACGGTGCGGCAGCAATTGTGAATCTCGCCGGAGAGAGTATCGGCATTCCGCCAATTCCATGGTGGCTGCCCGGCCGTCGAGAGAAAATTCGCACAAGTCGCGTCAATGCTGGTCGGGCAGTCATACAGGCAATTGAATCCGCATCGAAAAAACCGCGTGTCGTGATTCAGGCGTCAGGAATCAATTATTACGGTCTGTGCGGAGACCGCATCGTCACCGAGAAAGATTCGGCAGGCAACGATTTTGCGGCAAGAGTTTGCATGGATTGGGAAGAGTCGACGGCCCAAGCGGAATTGCTGGGGGTGCGCCGCGTTCTCATTCGTACAGCTCCGGTGCTGGCCAGAGAAAGCGGTATCCTGATTTGGCTTGCGCTGCCTTTTCGAATGTTCGTCGGCGGTCCGCTTGGGAATGGAACACAGTGGTTCTCGTGGATCCACATCGCCGATCAAATAGCGGCGATTCGTTTCTCTATAGAAAATGAAAACGCGCGGGGTATTTTTAACTTAAGTTCCCCAAATCCTTTGACGAATGCCGACTTTGGGTATGCGTTGGGGCGCGCACTTGGACGACCGTACTGGTTTCCGACGCCGGCGTTTGCCATGAGACTGATTTTCGGTGAATTGGGTCGGGTGATGGTCTTGGGTAGCCAGCGAGTTCTGCCGCAACGATTGCAGGAAGCCGGTTTCAATTTCAGGTTTCCGGAAGCAGAAGCCGCCCTGCGCGATCTGTTTGTTACTACGAGCGGATCGGTTTCGAAAACCGACAAATGAAGCCCCTGTCACATATTGGAGAAATGTTAGCGTATCTGGGGGCGGCGCTGTCACAGGGACCGCAGTCCACCTGTACTACTCCTAGTCGTGGGGTTCGACATGAACGGAGGTCGCGGCTCGTGCTTCGTAGCGGAGATGCGCTACTTCGCGGAGCAGTAAGCGCGACGGCGCTGCCTTTGGAAGCACGTTGGAAGGCATAATAAGAATCGCAGCGCCCATTCTTGACATGCATTGGACGGTGTGATAATGGCGCGCGGCATGTTGTCGGAACCATACAGGCTGCGTGCTCCAGCGAAGGTGAATCTTTACCTTGAAATTCTGGGGCAGCGAGAAAACGGCTATCACGATCTGAGAAGCGTTGTCGTTCCCATTTCCATTTATGACGATGTGACGCTGGAGCCGACGGGCGGAGCAATAGAAACTGTGGTCAAGGAGACTGGTCTTGTGAATGGGGAAGAATTGTGCCGTACGGGATCAGTGGACAATCTGGCGACCAAGGCTGCCACAGCTTTGAAGAAAGCAACCGGGTATCAAGGCGGCGCTCGTATCACTCTTGAGAAGAATATCCCTGTTGGTGGTGGGCTCGGAGGAGGGAGCGCCGACGCTGCCGCAGTTCTAACCGGACTCAACAGGCTATGGAAAATGGACCTTTCAGTTGAAAGTTTAATGGAGATCGGCTTCAAGGTCGGGTGTGACGTGCCTGCGTTGGTTTATGGCGGTGCCGTTTGCATGGAGGGACTTGGAGAAAAGGTCACGCCGATTCCGGTGACATCGGGACGGGATGGCGATGGATGCTGGCTCGTTGTGGCAAATCCAAGTTTCGGCGTCTCAACCCGCGAAATATACTCCAGTTACAGATCATCCTTGACTCGCGATGACGCAAGGTTTAACAATATCGTTTCCGCTTTGAAAGAGGGAAATCCGGCGGGTGTTGCCGATGGCCTGTTCAACGGTCTCCAGGAGACGGTGTTCGGGAAATATCCGCTTATTGAGATCATGGTGGAAAAACTGAGGTCAGCCGGTGCCATGGGCGCGATTGTGTCCGGCAGCGGTTCTTCGGTTTTTGGTCTTGTGGCTGACGAAGAGCAGGCACACAAAACGGCTGAATGCGTTGGAAAAGACCTCGGGTTTCCTGTTTGGAGCAAGGTGGCAAAGACACTGCCCGATGGTGTAATGGTAGCACATGGCCCTTTGGAGGCCTGAGTCCAGGTTCAAATCCTGGTCGGGCAACCAAACTGATTGATTATGTTTTAAATGGTTGAATAAGAAGATGAACATGGACTTGCGCATATTCAGCGGGAATTCAAATCGGGAACTGGCGAAACGCATAGCCGGTCACCTCGGCACATCGCTGGGCGAAGTGGAGATCAGCCACTTTCCGGACGGCGAAACTTTTGTAAAGATCAAGGAAAACATCCGGGGCAGGGATGTCTTTGTTGTCCAATCCATTTGCAAACCGCCAAACGAGAACCTGATGGAGTTGCTGATTTTGATCGACGCAATGACCCGTGCTTCCGCCGCCAGAATCACGGCGGTCCTTCCGTTCTATGGTTATGGGCGGCAGGATCGCAAAGATCAGCCACGGGTACCTATCACAGCGAAGCTTGTCGCAAATCTTCTCGTGGCCGCAGGGGCAAATCGTCTTCTGACAGTGGATCTTCACGCTCAGCAGATACAAGGCTTTTTCGATATTCCGGTGGAT
Organism: uncultured Victivallales bacterium; assembly: GCA_964487695.1. Lineage (GTDB taxonomy): Bacteria > Verrucomicrobiota > Kiritimatiellia > UBA8416 > CAZASC01 > CAZASC01. The sequence goes on along the minus strand of CAZASC010000027.1, from coordinate 29,889 downwards.
CATCTGTACGCTTCCCCGATAATTGTGAAATATCTGAAGAAGCTGAACTTGAATTCCCCGGTAGTCGTTTCGCCAGATACCGGCGGCGTGAAAGCGGCTTATGCATATTCTCAGATGCTCGGCTGTGGATTGGCTGTGGTTGCGAAGCAGCGGAAGAGCGCGACGGAAGTTGAAGCGTTGACGCTTGTCGGCGATGTTGCGGGATGCAGCGCGATCATGGTTGACGATCTTACCACAACCGCCGGAACGCTATGTTCCGCAGCGGATGTCTTGAAGAAGCATGGCGCAAAAGATATTTATGGCGCCGTGACGCATGCGGCGATCACTGATACGGGCATTGAACGTCTCAAGGGATCCCAGATAAAGGAGTTGATAGTGACTGATACCGTGCCAATGGTAGATTCGCGCGGTTTTCCTGTCACAGTTCTGTCGGTTGATGAGTTGCTGGGAGAGGCCATCAGGTGCATTCACGATAATCAATCTGTTACGTCATTGTTCAGGCTATAAGGCAGTTGGGAGAAGACATGGATAAGGAAAATAAACTGGTTGCGCAATTACGCACTGTAAGCGGTAGTTCATCGTCTCGGCGTCTGAGACGCGCCGGACATCTTCCCGGAAAAATAAACTGTGAAGATGGTACATGCCTGCTGATACAGTTGAACAGACACAGCTTCGAAATGATGATGCGGCATCACAGCAGCGAACATCTGCTGTTCGATCTGGAAGTTGACAAGGATAAATCGCGCAAAGTACTGCTCAAAGAGGTGCAGCATAATCCGGTAAACGATGCGGTCATGCATGTGGATTTTCTTCAAATTTCGATGACGAAGAAAATGCGCGTCAACATTCCTGTGATCCTTGTTGGAGAGCCGGTTGGCGTATCCCAGGAAGGTGGCGTTTTGGAGCAACTTCTAAGGGAGCTTGATGTCGAGTGTCTGCCCGCAGATTTGGTCGAGACGATCGAGATCGATGTGGCTGCAATGAAGCTGCATGAGACGCTTCTTGTGGAAAAACTGACCATTGATCCGAACTTGACAATTCTGACAGACAAGAAACTTGCCGTTGCTGGCGTCATGGAGCCTCGTCAAGAGGAGGAAGCAACTCCTGAGGCTGCTGCAGCGGCTGGCACTGGGGCTGCCGAGCCTGAAGTCATCGCCAAGGAAAAGAAAGATGGCGCTGAAGAGGCGGAAGCTGGCGAGGGCGAAAAGAAGGAAGAGTCGGGCAAAAAAGAGCCGGCCGGAAAGAAGCCGGAAGCGGCGGCAGGCAAGAAACCGGAACGAAAAGCGGGAAAGTAGCGTGAAGGTGCTGGTTGGATTGGGCAACCCTGGCAAGCGATACGAGCGTACACCGCATAATGTCGGTTTCAATGTGATCGAAGGGTTGGCAAAGGGGTTGACGTGCGTATTGAAAACGAGTTTTAGTTTCAACGCGCGCATGGGCAAGGTTTTTTTTAACGGTGAAGAAATACTGCTGCTGGAGCCGCAAAGTTACATGAATGCGAGCGGGCCGGTGGTGGGTTCGATTTTGCGGTACAACAAGGCCGCCCCGACGGATATGATCTTGGTTCTGGATGACGCGGATATCGAGCTTGGCAGATTGAGAATCAGGGCGAAAGGCAGTAGTGGTGGGCACAAGGGGTTGGAGTCCGTCATTCAAAATGTGGGCAGCGAGGAATTCGCCAGGGTTAGAGTGGGAATCGGCAGGAGCAACGACGGCAGAAACCTTGTGGAGCATGTGCTGACGCCATTCTCGAAAAGTGAACGGAACGAGGTTGATCGGATCGTGACACGAGCGGCTGAAGCGGTTCTGTGTATTATCGAGTCGGGCGTTGAGACCGCTATGAACAGGTTTAACGCGAGGAATGTGGAGCAGAATGTAACATTGAGCTAAGATCGCAGGGAGAGCACATTGAAAACGTATGAAGCAGTAATGATTTTTCTGAGTACCGCCAAAGAGGATTTTTTGGAGAAGAACATTGAGCGGATCCGCGGCGAAATAGCCAAACTGAACGGCAGTGTGCAGGATGTCCAGGCGCTGGGACTGCGAGCGTTTGCCAGGCCGCTAAAAAAGAAGGATGCCGGAATCTACACGAGGATACGCTTCAGCATGGAGCCTGCAAATGTGAATCCTCTCCGGGCACGTTTGAAACTTAACGAAGATATTTTCCGTGCACAGATAGTCTGCGCTGATATGCGTAAAAAGCTGGCGCCCACACCGCCCGCACCTGTGCAAGCACAGGCATAATAAGGCAATGCGAGGTAAGAAGCGATGGCGAGTCTTAACAGGGTTTTTCTGATTGGTAATTTGACACGGGACCCCGAGGTCACGTATCTACCTTCAGGCCGGCCAGTCGCAAAACTGGGGCTGGCGGTCAGCAGAAAGTACATGACTGCCGACAAGGAACAAAAAGAAGAGGTCTGCTATGTAAACGTCGTCGTTTGGGGCAAGCAGGCCGAACCTTGCGGGCAGTATCTGAGCAAGGGACGCGCTGTGTTTGTCGAGGGGCGGTTGCAATTTGACGAATGGGAGAAAGACGGACAGAAACGCAACGCGCTGAAAGTCGTTGCCGAAAGAGTTCAATTTCTCGGTGGTCCAAAGGGCGAATCTGGCGATGGCTCAACTAGAAGTCAGGCTGCGGCGCCCAAAGGACGTTTTGCTGGTAAAGAAGAGAATGCGGGTCAACGCGCCGAGGAGGACGTTCCTGTTGAGGATGTTCCACCCCAGGCGGGCAATTCGGCGGATGCCGACGACCTGCCATTTTAGTAAACAGAGGGAGGTCTTTAGAAGGTTATGATGCGAAGATCGAACGAACGGGCGGGTGGACGGGACAACAAAAAATCCCGTCGCAGAGACGGCGACTCAAGGGAAACGTCGCGCTATGGCGATGCTTCCGGTTTGAGGAAGCGGTCGCATTTCGTGGAAGGCATCAAAGACATTGACGCTAACGATATTGAATTCCTTAGAAAGTTCATTACCGAACATGGTAAGATAATTCCGTCGCGTCTGACAGGTGCAACTGCAAAACAGCAAAGGAAGATCAAAATCGCCATTCGCAGGGCTCGAGTGATGGGTTTTCTTGCGTAGTAGGAAGATGGCGGAAACAGTTTTATTGCGGCCAAATGCCGCTTTATGGAGATTAAGCTATGGTTACGGAAGTTCTCTTGATGGCGGAAATTGCAGACTTGGGGATCGAAGGCGATGTTGTGAAAGTTTCCGATGGCTATGCCAGAAACTACCTTCTTCCACGAAAGCTGGCTGCTCCAGTAACCGAGGCGACAAGGCGGAAGCTTGTGAAACTCCGCGAGGTTCGGGATGTAGAACGTAAAGTGGTGTTGACTGCCGCAAAGGATATGGCTGCGAGGGTCGAAAAACTCTCATGTACCATCGCCATGAAGACCGCCGGTGAAGGCAAACTGTATGGGTCTGTGACTACGGCGGACATCGCCGATAATCTGAAAAAGCAGGGTGTTCAGATTGATAAACAGAGCATTCTCATGGATGCACCAGTAAAGGAACTTGGAGTCTTCGACGTCAAGGTCGTGTTACATCCGGAAGTGGAAGCGACAGTGCGGGTCTGGGTCGTTGAGGAATAACCCGCATGGCAAAGGAATCCGTCACCACCCCGCCTGTTTCCAGGACTGACCGGGTTCCGCCATACAGCGAAGAGGCCGAAAAAGGTGTCCTCGGCTCGATCCTTCTGGATCCGCTGAAGATCATGGATCTTTGTATCGAGAATCAGCTGGGTCCTGAATCTTTCTATATTCCCGCTCATAAAATTGTCATCGGCGCAATGATCGAGATGACAAAACAGGGAACCGTCATTGACGCGCTGACTGTCGCCGACCGGCTCAAGACCTCAGGCATGCTGGACAGCATCGGCGGTTCCGTCTATCTGGATCGCCTGATTGATTCCACTCCAACTGCGGCGCATGCTTCGTACTACATCGATATAGTGCGCCAGAAACACCTCCTGCGTTGTGTCATTTCATGTGCGCGTGATGCCGAGAACGAGTGTTACTTCACGGAGCAGAGCGCCGATCTTGTGCTCGGAAAGGTCGAGCAATCGTTTTTCGACATCACGGAACGCCAGCATGGCTTCATGGTCGGATGGTCCGAGGCCGTCAAAAACACCATGGACTATGTCGAAAAGATTCTCCACACACGACGCGGTCTGAGCGGTATTTCAACAGGATTCGGGAATCTGGACAAAGTTCTGAAAGGCCTGAGAACGGGCGAAATGATCGTCCTGGCGGCACGACCGTCAATGGGGAAAACGTCGCTGGCCATGAACATAGCGGAAAACATCGCTCTTGGGACAAAGCCTGAAAGAACGCCGAGGGCTGTTGGAATCTTCAGCTTGGAAATGTCTCAGGAATCGCTTGTTCTTCGCATGCTGTGTTCGCACGCCGGAGTGTCGGCTTTTCATCTCTCCGGAGGTTTTGCTGCAAAAGACGATCACGCAAAACTCGTAAACGCTGCATCCATCCTGTCGAAGGCGCCAATTTACCTTGATGACACGGCGGGGTTGGACATTCTTGAACTTCGCGCCAGGGGACGCCGCCTTAAAAAACAGTTCAACATAGAGCTGATAGTAGTTGACTATTTGCAGCTTTTGCATTCCAAGGAATATGAGAGACAGGGACGCCAACTGGAGACGGCCAGCATATCGGGCAATCTCAAGGCCATGGCGAAAGAGCTCAAGGTGCCTGTGGTCGTTTTGAGCCAGTTGAATCGCGCCCCGGAGAGAAGCGAAGGCAAGCCAAAATTATCGGATCTTCGTGATTCAGGGGCAATAGAACAGGACGCTGACGTCGTCTGCCTTCTAAGAAGACCTTGCAGAATCGATGGCGATCCAGACCATAACGATGAGACGCTTGCGATCGTGGATATCGCAAAACACCGCAATGGTCCCACTTCCGATGACGTCAGACTGAACTTCGACCAGGAATTTACACGTTTCAGGGACAGAAATGTGGGGGTTGACGGGCTTGTAGAGCCGGCGGAAAGCGAAGAGCCTGTGGGCGTTTCGGGGACAGAATTGCAATGAGACGTAAAATCGCAATAACAGCCATGTCGCTATTCTTAGTAATGACAGGGATGACTCTCGCCGAGTCGCATGATATCGTCAAGGCGATTGCGGTAAGGAACATTGGGGCTGGCAAGGCCGATGAAAGCTTCGTTCTTGCGCACATCGGAGCAAAACAAGGTGGCGAATTCGACAAGAATGCGGTCGCCAAGGACATAAAAGCACTTCTGGCAACGGGGCGTTTTTCCAACGTCTGCGTCAGCGAAGAACCGCTTGATGACGGCATCAGGCTGGTCTATAGCGTTCAGAGCAAATTCAAGCTGATTGACGCCGTCGAGATCAAAGGCGTGGAGAATCTGAGCTTATCCAAAGTACGCAGCGTGATAGAACTTGAATCCGGAGACTTTGTTGACGACCAGACTCTTAATGTACTGGCAAACAAGATCGAAGATGAATATCACAAAGAACACTTTCCATATGTGTCGGTGACAAACAAGCTGAATGTGACTGATGCCTCCCAATGCCTCGCAACGTGTGTCTTCATCGTTGACGAGGGGAAGCGGGCCAAAGTCACAAAGGCCATCTTTGTGGGTAACACCGTGATTCCGGCTGGCACCCTTGTCACGAGCATGAATCCGCCCAAATGGTGGAACCCATTCTCATGGTTCGGTGGGATGCGGTACGATCCAGACGAATTGGAAATGGGGCGGCAGGAAATCCGCGAAATGTACTTAAGCAAAGGCTATCTCGATGTCACCGTCGAGTCGCCGCGCCTCGAAGCCGCAGCTGACGGCAGTCTGGTCGTAACGGTGAACATCAGCGAAGGCGTGGCATACCACTTTGGCAAGGTGACATTGGGAGAGATCACTGTGTTTCCAGAGTCAGAGCTAAGGGATGTTTTGAAGGATAGGATCAAACCCGGCGATCTTGCAACACCGGCAGTCATAGAGAAGACCTCACAGGCATTGAGGGACTACTACGGCAGCCGCGGCTATGTAAACACCGTGGTGCGTCCGATTCTTAATCCGCGGAGAGTCGTGTCTGGAACCGGAGCGTCAGGCAAGGAGGAAGGAGTGCTGGATATGCAGTTTGTCTTCACTGAAGGCAAGCTGGTCAGCATCAGGAACATCAGAATCACCGGCAACTCCCGCACGAAGGACAAGGTGATCAGGCGCGAAATCCAGGTGTCTCCAGGCGAGATATTCGACGAGGTGAAAGTGCGGCAAAGCCAGAATATCCTCATGAATCTGGGCTATTTCTCCGATGTCAGGGCCAATCCGGTGCCGACGCGCGATCCTACGCAGGACGATCTGGTTTTTGACGTTGACGAAAAACAGACAGGGATGTTCAGCGCCGGCATAGGTTTCTCCAGCATAGACAAGCTGACGGGTTTCGTTGGATTGTCACAGGCCAATTTCGATCTTCTGGGCTGGCCATATTTCACAGGCGCAGGACAGAAGGCCAAGATCAGCGCGCAGGTCGGCTCCACGACCAGACAGTACGACCTCTCATTCGAGGAGCCGTGGTTCATGGACCGGAAACTGTCGCTCGGATTCGACCTTTTCAGGAGCGATACGACATACGACGATTACCAGGTTGACCGGACAGGGGCGAGCATATCGTTACGCAAAGCTCTGCCGGGCGCCAATTCCATCGGCCTGAAGTATCAGCTTGAACGAGTGAGCATCAACGATGTGTCGAACACCAACGAATACTTTAATCTGGATGGATATACCGAGAATTTGACGACGAATAGCTTCTACTTCACTGACGAAAACGGAAACAGGACCGAGAGTTCTCTGACGCTCAGTCTGACGCACGATACCCGCGACAATCCGTTCATTCCCACCCGCGGGATACGCGGCACCATCTCGGCAAGCCTGACCGGCGGTCCGTTGGGGTTCGATACTGATTATTACCAGCTTGCCTTCAACGGCGTAAAATATTTTCCCCTCTGGTACGGGCATGTGATCAGCTTGAGGGCAAACTGCGAGGTCGTGAATTCGTACGGCGGCGATACGATGCCTCTTGACGATCGGTTGTACCTCGGAGGTGCCAGCACATTGCGCGGATTCAAATATCGCGATGTCGGGCCGAAAGTGGCGATGTATTACACCACGAACAATGTCCAGGAAGTGGATCATCAGGCGATCGGCGGGAAAACGCTGGCAATGGCGAGCGCGGAGTACACGATTCCTGTCGTGAAAATGATTCGTTTCGCATGTTTCTACGATATCGGCAACGTGTGGCAGGATGCGTACAAAGTTGATTTGAGTCATATGGCGTCCAGCGCGGGTGTGGGCATCCGGTTCGACATCCCTATGTTCCCGATTCGGATTGACCATGCATGGATAATAAAGAAAGATGATCCACTAAGCGGTTCGGAAGCATGGTGCTTCTGGGTCGGACCAACGTTCTGAAGATGTTCGGATTGATGCTGAGCCAATACACAACTGGAGGTGAGCAGTGACGATGATTTCGCGTTCATTAATTTTCTCGATTGCACTGGCTGCGCTGGGAGTAGTTTGTTCCGGCGTTGCTGCAGAACAGCAGAAGATTGCTGTCGTTGACATGGAAAGTCTGATCAAATCCCATCCCGAGACAACATCGGCTGAGTCGCTTCTGCAAAAGCAGGTTGATGAGTTTGAGAGTGAACGCAAAGACATGATAACCCAGTTCGAAAAACTCCAGAAGGATTGTGATCGGATCCAGAAAGAAGCGGAGAACAAAGCTCTTAGCGATAGCGAGAAGGAGAAGAAACGCGCTGTTTTTGAGGACAAATATGCAGAGTTGAAAGAGCAGGGCCGTAAGATCAGCGAAATGACCACTCAGCGTCAGAAAGAGCTCAACGATCAAAAGCTTAGAATGCGCAGGAGAATCTTCTCGAAGATCCGGGACATTGTGAAAGAATATGCCGATAAAAAAGGATACGTAACAGTGCTTGACAGTTCAGCGCTGTCAGTCGGAGGCGTGGAGACAGTCGTGTACATTGCGGAAAAGAACGATATAACCGCCGACATCCGCAAACTGGTTGAAGAACAGAAGAACGATTTGTTGGAAAACCCGCTAAAGCTGGACAAGAAGTCGTCCGAAAAGTAGGTGTAGACGACCATGACCGCAGCTGAAATCGCCGTCAAAATTGAAGGACTTTTGGAAGGTGACGGATCGGTGGTCATCAAAGGCTTGTCAGGCCTCCATGATGCCGTATCAGGCGATATCACGTTCCTGTTCAATCCCCGTTATGCTTCCGCAGTTGCTGAAACCCATGCGTCGGCCGTGATTGTGAACAACGACTGGAAGGGCGAGTGCCGGTGCGCCGTTATAAGGGTTAAAAATGCGGACAGGGCTTTTTCCAAGGTCGCGTCTTTTTTTGCGCCGCCGCAGCCGGATATCCAAACAGGCGTGCATCCAACGGCTGTTGTAGCCGCGGACGTGAAGCTTGGCGACCATGTCAGCATTGGCCCTCACTGCGTTCTCGAAGCTGGCGTCGGGGTGGGGGATCGGACTGTATTTGTGGCCGGCTGTTACGTCGGACACGGTGCCAGGATCGGCAAGGATTGCAAATTCCATCCGCTCGCGAGTCTTCGCGAAGGCGTTATAGTCGGAGATCGGGTGATCATCCACAATGGCGCGGTCATCGGCAGCGATGGGTTCGGCTACGTTAATGACGGCGGCAAATGGACGAAGATTCCGCAGATCGGGACAGTAGTCATCGGCGACGATGTTGAGATTGGCGCAAACGCCACCATTGACCGCGCACGGTTCGGTGCAACGACCATCGGTAACGGTGTAAAAATAGATAATCTGGTCCAGATTGCCCATAACGTCAAGGTGGGCGACAACACCGCCATGGCCTCGCAGGTCGGTATTTCAGGCAGCACGACGATAGGGAAGAATGTCATGCTTGGCGGCCAGGCCGGTCTAGCCGGCCACCTCACGGTCGGAGACAATGCCGTTGTAGGCGCGCAGGGCGGCGTCACAAAAGATGTTCCACCAGCGACTTTTGTCTCAGGTTATCCCGCCATGCCGCATGACAAGGCAAAGAAAATACACGCTCACATCATGCTGCTTCCGGCTCTGAGGGAAAGAGTCAAGGAGTTGGAAAAGCGATTGGCAGAACTTGAGAAAGACAGGGAAGAATCAGGAGTCAAATAGATGAAGGTTCTTGTCACCGGCGGCGCCGGATATATCGGTAGCGTCACCACGGAACTGTTGCTCGATGACGGGCACAAGGTGGTCGTGTTCGACAACCTCGAACGCGGTCATCGCGAGGCCATTGACAGGCGGGCCGCGTTCATAAAAGGCGACTTGCGGGAGAAGGAGAGCATTTTCAGCGCGATGAAGAAGGTCAAGCCTGATGCAGTAATGCATTTCGCGGCCTATGCGCTCGTCCCTGAATCCATGGTCGAACCGGAAATTTATTTTCGCAATAACGTCGTCGGCGGAGTCAATCTTGCCGAGGCAATGTGGATCGCCGGCGTCAAGAATATCGTCTTCTCTTCCACCTGCGCCACGTATGGCCAGCCAAAGCGCGTACCGATCACCGAGGCCGAATCGCAGAAACCCGAAAATCCCTACGGCGAATCGAAGCTGACATTCGAAAAGACACTTTCATGGTATCAACAGCTGCACGGAATGCGCGCGGTGTTTCTCCGATATTTCAACGCCTGCGGCGCCACGGAGAAATTCGGCGAAGATCACGATCCGGAAACACACATCATTCCGCTCGTTCTTCAGGTGGCGCTGGGCCAGCGCGAGAAGATAATGATTTGTGGAGACGACTACAAAACGCCTGACGGGACATGCATACGGGATTACATACATATCGTTGATCTCGCCCAGGCTCATATCCTTGCCCTCACATCGGATGTTTCAGGAGCGTTCAACCTCGGCACCGGTAAAGGTAACTCTGTCAAACAGGTGATTGAGGCTGCGAGGGATGTAACCGGCCATCCGATTCCGGCAAAGATAGGCCCGCGCCGGCCCGGCGATCCGGCAAAGCTTGTCGCAGGTGCCGAAAAAGCCCACAAGATCCTCAAGTGGAAGCCCAAATTTACGACTCTCGAATCAATCGTCCAAAGCGCCTGGAACTGGCACAAATCCCACCCGAACGGATACGGAAAGAAATAGCACGGCTGCAGGACATCCTTGTTCCTGCACCGGGAACCGCTCGCTGCATGAACTCTCACTCTTCACTTTCGTGCTGAGTGGATTTGAAGGATTCGTCCCACTTGGCATCAGCGTGTTGCAATCATCATCTGTATATGAACAGTCTTTCTTTCTGTTGATCTGATCTGGACTATTCCGGCTTAAGAGTGTAGCATTAATCACGGAAATTTGAGATAGGACGTGTGGTAAGCGAGGCATTCGCATGGCCGTAATAGGATTCAAAGAATACAACGACAAAGATCGGTATGCCGCCAGAAGAACCGTGAATAAAGGCGCAAATTTGATCTGGAAGATAGTTGTGATGGTTGTGGTTGTTGTCGGGATAGGATTTCTCGTCAAGGTTCTTATCCCTGTCGGGAAGACTGTTCTCAACGCCATAAACCCGCCAAACATGTAAATAAGTAGATAAAAGGAGAAGACTGATGTCTGCCAATAGCAGTGCGATGACAGCATTTCCGCGTACGACTGTGGGAGGAGTATCGGTTTCCAGGATGATAGTGGGTACAAACTGGTTCCTGGGCTACTCACATACGAGCGCAGCCAAGGACAAGTTCATCACGTCGTACCAGACTGCCAAGAACGTTGGAGAGATCCTTTCTGTATTTTTCGAACACGGCGTGGATACCATCATGGGGATGCCGCAGCCGATTTTGCAAGAGGGCATAAAGATCGCGGAGCAAAAGACCGGACGGAAAGCCATCCTGATACTTACGCCAGGTTTCAACACTTTACCCGGCGGTCCCGCCGACAACGAGCCTGAGGTTGTCTTCGACCGGTGCAAGAAGTTTGGCGCCACGTTCTGCATGCCGCACCAGTGCGTGACCGACGCTCTGCTGGACAAGATGCATAATAAGATTCGCGATATCGACAAGTATACAGCCATGATTCGCGCGCGCGGAATGATTCCGGGCCTCTCCACTCACATGCCCGAGGCCGTGGTGATAGCAGACAAGACTTGCGCCGACGTTGAAACATATATTCAGATCTACAACGCCATTGGTTTCCTTATGCAGGTCGAGGTTGACTGGGTTATGCGGATTATCCGTGACGCGAAGAAACCTGTGATGACCATCAAGCCTATGGCTGCAGGACGGCTTCTTCCACCAGTTGGCCTCGCCTTCGCATGGAACACCATACGCGACCAGGACATGGTGACTGTCGGTACGACCACGCCGGATGAGGCGCGCGAAGTGATAGAGCTTTCTCTGGATTTTCTCAACCGCCGTCTCCCTGACAACGTGCTTCAGAAAACCCGTAGCAAGAAATCTTTGGAACGATGATTGTTTCAGATGAGACAGATCCGCAATGACTGATGCCAGAGATCTTGAGCGCAAGTCTTCCGCGGTGACTCTGTCCGACATGGAAATATTCATTTTCCCGGAGCTTCTTTACAGTCTTGTCCTTGCCAACATCATGTCGCCCCGCATCTGGCAGTGGGCGTTGGATCCTTGGTTTGACGGTTTCGACAGGATGAAGCCATACCGCCGGATCATCCGCCTCAAGCAGTACATCATGGATCACTACGCGTTCAATCTTGATCTCGATACGTGGGGGCTCACCACCAAAGAACGCGAAATCGCCAGATTCAAGGACTTCATCGAGCCTGAAACATTGAAGCAATCCAACGCATTGTTCGGATATGAAGGCGACAAGTATTATTTTGACATGGATATCAGGACGCATTTCGGCCTCAACAAATACGCAGGCAATGTAATCCCGTACTGGAAGACCGAGACAGTCGAGGCCATGGACGCGTTCCGTTACAAGCCGAACTATGCCGGCGGGGCGGGGGAATGCGTTTCGCTTGCCGCCCTCTACGCCGCCGCCTTGTTCGTCGTGGCAAAGGTTCCACTCAGAGACATTTATCTCATGGCAACGCCACTGCACTCGCAGAACTTCATTGATATTGACGATGGCATTCTCACCAACAACCGCAGGCTGGTGACGAAGAACATGTGGTTCAACGGAACGGAACTTTCGGCGCAGGCGCGCCGTGCATTGGAAAACGAGCAGGTGACAGTGCTTACACATGAGACGGGCTACATTCACGTTGTCTACGACGACGCTACAATTGATCGAAATGCCTACTCGCATTTTGCTGAGCGGCTTGCCGCATATTTAAAGACCGAGATTGAGGAAGAGACGTTGGGTAACTTTGTGCGACACACGCGGAGTATTCAAAAATGCTTCCAGATAAGGTGGTCATTGCACGGTGTTGATCACTACATTGGCATGGACAGGGCCCTTGCATACGAAGAAAGCACTTCCTACACGATTTCCGCAAACACAAGGGATAAGCTCATGGCGGAAATTGACAACGAGGAATTTCAGCCGACGCCTTTTTCCGGGCGCATAATTTTCAACGATATGGAAGCACTTGTGAAGAATCGCAAATTATGCATGAGCGCAGAAGCCGATGTGAATATCCTCATGGATCAGTTCGCCTGCGAGTGCGTCAACGCACGGATGGCTATCGAACACCTGCGCAAGTTCTGTTGCACAAGGGCGAGGCTGCCGGATGCCACATCGAAGCGTTTCCTTCCGGCGCGTGAACCGCTCGGAGTGGATGTTCGCATGACTCGAGAGCAGATTATCACCCGGCTTGGAAGCATCAGGAGCGCCAATTCAATGGCGGATATGGCATTCCATTCGTATCGCGATCTGAACTGCATCGAAGCGGAGCCATTTATTCATGCAGCCATACAGCGCAATCCTGTCTCGATTGAAGGCGCAAAGAAGATGGATGTCGCCGCCATAGTCAAGAGTCTCGGTGATTTACCAAATGATTCCATTTATGATGACTCAGGCCGGCTCGCCCAACCTGACGAAGTATGGAATTATGGTCGCGGCGATGGCGTGGAGAAGGCGCTGTTGCTTGCGAACATACTGCGTAATCGCATGCCAGAAGAGCAAATCGTAATTGAAATTGGCATGGGCAAAGCGACATGCAAAGTGGGCATCAAGGATTACAGTTTCGCGTCCGGCAAGCAACTCAAGTCCAATGCCTGGCAGATCCCTAGGATCTAAAAGGAGCTCAATCTGACAGCCCACAAGACGCTTTGGACCAGGCTTTCCGGCGAGGCTTTGCCTTTCCATGCAATATCGAAGGCCGTGCCGTGATCTACCGACGTACGCACGATAGGCAGTCCCAGTGTGATGTTTACTCCACGATCGAATGCCAGCATCTTGAACGGAATCAGTCCCTGGTCGTGATACATCACGACATACGCATCGGTCTGCTTCCGCCTATCGGGCAAGAATGCCGTATCGGCTGGCAACGGTCCCTCAATGTTCAGACCTTTTGCACGCGCTTTCGCGATGGCCGGTGCGATGATCGTTTGTTCTTCCTTTCCGAATAATCCGTGTTCGCCACTGTGCGGATTGAGTCCGCATACGACAATGTGCGGTTTCTTCCTGCCGAGTCGGTTCATGGCGTCGCACGTAAGTTCAATGACACTCGCAATTTGCGGTCCGGTGATTAGTTTTGGAACAGCAGCGAAAGGAACATGGATTGTCACCAAACTGACGGCCATGTCGTCGCAAGCCATCATCATGCAGATGCGTTTTGAGCCGGTAAGCGAAGCGAGCATTTCCGTGTGACCTGGGAAGGGGACGCCGGCCAGACTCAGCGCTTCCTTATTGATTGGAGCGGTGGCAATTGCCGCCACGCGGCCCGACACGGCGGCGGCCGCAGCTTCTTTGATGTAAATGTACGCTGCCCTGCCGCATGCGACTTGCACTTTTCCGGGCTTAATACGTGTGTCGTCAAAGGAATCACAATCTACGACCAGCGGGAATGGCAGCGGCTTTGCATGTGTCCATTCCTCCAAAGGCGTGATCGGCGTTCGGAAAGGGATGTGGCATTTTGCGGCTACCCGCCGCAGAACATTCGCATCCCCAAAGACAACTGGAACGCACTTTCGAAGCACCCGCCGTTCGTTGAGGACACGCAGACACAATTCAGGTCCCACGCCCGCCGGATCCCCCATTGTTATTCCAATAATCGGTTTCATGTTCACTGATCAAGATACAAGTGCGGGACAAAGGATGCAAGTTCTGGTGGGGCGAATTGTCCTCGATGAGCCATTTTCGGCCGCAGAATGGTGGTTGTGCAGTTCATGTGGAGACTTTACGCGGAACGATTCAGTTCAATCTTGGAGCCGGGACGCCCTCGTCCCGGTGACCACCGGCGCGAAGGCGCGCCGGCTCCAGCCAATAACGACTCACAAAACGTCCCTGAAGTTGAACTGCAATGCAACTGGAAATTATGTGGAACAACTTGTCAATGCTGGGGTTGCAACTATTCATAATTTTCTACTTTCTCATCAACTGAATCCTTCCGGCTTACGCGCGGACTATGGTTGTGCGATTGCGGCCTCTCGTGAAACGAGAGCGGCGTCAAGCCGCCGCAGTCCATAGCGGCTTCGCGCCGCAAAAGAAACTATTGCTCAGCCTCGGCAGAGCTCCCATGCTCCAGCCAGATGCACAACATTCTTTCTTTGCTTTATTCATTGGTCTTTGTTTGGTAGGTAAGTGTCTGAAGGGTGGATGTGGAGCGGAAATGAGCGGAAATGTTCAAGACAGATTGGATGCGGTGCAGGTTCGGATTCAGGCTGCTTGCGAGCGGTCGGGCCGCAAACCGGAAGATGTGCGGCTTGTCGCAGTCACAAAAGGGATCGGTCCGGATGCAGTCAGGGAAGCGGCGGAGTGCGGACAAATCATTTTCGGCGAGAGTAAAGTGCAGGAGGCAAAGCATAAGATCGGTATGTGTCCCGGCAATCTGGAGTGGTATATGATCGGCCACCTTCAGGGAAACAAGGTGCGTGAAGCGGTGCGGCTCTTCCACATGATTCATTCCGTGGACTCATTCAAGCTTCTGGAGACGATCAACGGAGCCTGTCAGGAAACCGGCAATACGATGCCTGTGTGTCTTGAAGTGAATGTCTCCGGCGAGCGAAGCAAGTTCGGCATGCCGCCGACTGAGATCCCAACCGTTCTGGAGAAAGCAGGTACGTTGATAAACGTTGATATTGTTGGGTTTATGACGATGCCGCCGTTCACGCAAGACCCGCTGGAGGCCCGGCCATTTTTCAAACGCTTGCGCGAATTGAGGGATCAGTGGCAGAATGAAAGCGGAATCGAAATGCGGGAGCTCTCGATGGGGATGTCCAACGATTTTGAAATTGCCATTGAAGAGGGCGCGACAATGATCCGGGTTGGCACTATCCTATTTGGCGAAAGGAAGGCGGCGTGGAAGCCGGGGGCTGACGAGCTGGAGAGCATCTAATAATCAACACCCAATGTCCAATGCTCAAGTGAGGACTGATCGTGGCTGACGAAGAAAATGCGAAATCAAAGGGGCGCGGCGGGCTCAAGAGTTTTGTGGTCACTATTATTGTGATCGCGGCCATTCTGCTTGCGACGGCCTTTTTTGCCGTCAGAACGGAAGGTGGGCGCTCTTTTGTAGAAGGATGGGTTGCAAAACGGCTGGGCATGGAACTGACGATCAAAGACGCCAGGTTGAATCTTCCGCTCACGCTGGTGATTGTTGACACAGTATCGAAAGCGGTTGAGCCCCACGGGAAGCCGGTGTTCAAAGCCCGCGAGATTTCCATTACACCGACTTTGAGGGCTGGTTTGGAGATAACCGTCGAGCGCGCCACGCTGAATCTGATGAGGACGAGCGCCGGCGACTGGACGCCAGCCGTATTCAGCAGGCTGGGCGATGTGCAATCGAGGAATGTCGCCGAGATATCGCGGGCGATGCGGAAGCTGGCTGGGTATCTGACGCTGCGCATAAGCGACAGCACTCTCAACTGGATGAGCGAGGATGGCACGATTATGGCATCTATGAATGGGCTCTCTTTCGATGTGGCTCCCGTGCAACTGCCGGACCGCAACATCCGGTACTTTCGATTGGCGGTGGACAGCGCAAATATCGGCGACAATTCGACGGTGAGAGATGTCGAGAGGGAATGGCTGTCATCGGACGCCAGGGATTACATAGAGCTCAACCGGATCGGCGCTTCGCCGTCGGAAACGACTTCGAAATTCTGGGAAGCGATTGTGGTGGAAAAGCCGCAGAAGGTTGACGACTAAAGGCAGAGAAACAGACGAACGCATGCAAGTTGCGA
Source organism: uncultured Victivallales bacterium (assembly GCA_964487695.1). GTDB lineage: Bacteria > Verrucomicrobiota > Kiritimatiellia > UBA8416 > CAZASC01 > CAZASC01. Next base: position 13,560 of record CAZASC010000027.1, on the reverse strand, counting down.
TGATGGAGGCCAGATGTTGACGAGGAAGAGAGCTGAAAATATTGTAAAGGCATTTGCCGGCAAGAAGGTCCTGGTTATTGGTGATTTGATGCTCGATCGCTATCTTTCCGGCAGCGTGCATCGGATTTCGCCGGAAGCGCCTGTGCCTGTTGTTCTGGTTTCCGGCGAGCGGACTTCGCCGGGCGGCTCGGCCAATGTGGCATCGAACATTCAATCGCTCGGCGGTCAGGCTATCGTTGTGGGCATAGTCGGGCACGATCAGGCGGCTGACGATTTGACAAAGGCGCTGTCGTCGCGAGGAATAAGGACCGATGGCATCGTTGCCTGCGACTGGACGCGAACGACGGTGAAAACCAGGGTTGTTGCCGAACGTCAGCAGGTCGTCAGGATTGACTACGAGGATTCGCCTGAGCTGGCTGCGTACGCGAAGAAGGATTTATGCGAGCGGGTAGCCCAACTTGCGCGGGAATCCGATGCGATCATAATCGAGGATTATGGGAAGGGTGTGATCTCTCAGGAAGTGATTGATGCGGCGCTGGCGGCGGCAAAGAAACGCAAGATACGGATAGGGCTCGATCCGAAAGACAATCACGAATTGAAGCTGCACGGCATCACGCTGGCCACGCCTAATTACAAGGAAGCGTGCATGGCTGCAAGGCTGAAGGAAATACCGCTTGGCAAGGATCCGCTGTCGAACAAAAACCTTGAGCAGGCTGGCGAAATATTGCTAAAGAAATGGACTCCAGAGCTGTTGATAATAACTCTTGGTGCGCAAGGCATGTACTTGCTGAGCGGGACAGAGAAGCCGCAGGTGATACCGACAAAAGCCCGCGAAGTATTCGATGTTTCGGGAGCTGGAGATACGGTGATTGCAACAGCAATTCTTGCTTTGGTCTCCGGGGCCGATCATTATGAATCGGCGTCCATCGCAAACCATGCTGCGGGCATTGTGGTCGGCAAGCTCGGAACGGCGACATGTAGTCCGGATGAACTTGTCGCGAGTGTGGAGTAGAAAGCGAAATACAGGAGCTCTCACAAAGGTGCCAAGAACGCCAAGGTTTATGAACTTTGCGTCCTTTGCGTCTTTGCGAGAAATCTTTTTGAAGAAATAAGATTCAAGTATGAAAACCGTTGGCGTCATACCGGCAAGATGGGCATCAACTAGGCTGCCGGGCAAGAGCCTTGTCCAGATCTGTGGCAAGCCGCTGATCCAGCGCGTGGTCGAGCGCGTGAAGCTGGCGAAACGGCTTGATGCCGTGCTGGTTGCGACTGACGACAAAAGGATCGCCGATGTCGTGAACTCGCTGGGCGTGCAAGCGGTAATGACAAGGCCGGATCATCCATCCGGAACCGATCGGATCGCTGAGGCGCTGAAAGGCGTGAAGGCGGATATTATTATCAATATTCAGGGCGATGAGCCGCTGATTGATCCCAAACTGATTGATTCACTTGCAGAGGTTATGGCAGCGGATCGGAAATGGGACATGGGCACAGCGGCGGCGCCGATAACGAACGATAACGATCTGAACAATCCATCTGTTGTGAAGGTCGTCTGGGATGAGAATGGCCGGGCGCTCTATTTTTCGCGGTCAGTGATACCGTTTGTTAGAGACAGAAACCCGCAGCGCTATGAAGAGCTGCACTGGCGGCATATAGGAATATACGCCTACAGAAAATCCTTTCTCGAAAAGTTCGTCAAGACCCCGCCGAGCTTGTTGGAAAAAGCCGAAAAACTGGAGCAATTGCGGGCTCTTCACATCGGCGGCAAAATCGTCGTCATCCAGACCGCCGAGACGGGAATAGGCGTTGACACCCCTGATGATGTTAAATACGTTGAGAAGATCATCCGGAAGGGCGGGTGGGTAACGTAAGATGTCGGAAATGTTATGAGAATAGATAAAAGAATCTTTCCAGACCTGACTCAGGTTTCGACAGCCAAGCTAGTGCAGAATCTAGCAAGAGGTTCGCTTGGTTTTCTTGTCTTTGGTGCTCTGACGGGTGGCTTTTTTGCCGTAGCGTTTACCGGGGGAACAGAATGCTTACTTCCTTGGCAGTGGGCTTTGTGCGGGAGTGTTCTTCTCTCATTCATTGTGCTTATGGTAGTTGGTATGTCCCAAATGTTAAAGACCATCACCGACCGGATTCAGCAAGATCAGCGAAAGGATTCTTTGCCGTCTTCTGCGAGTAGACTATGACTAAAACAATTACAATTGGAAATGTGAAGGTGGGCGGGAAGAATCCGCTGGTTTTGATTGCGGGGCCTTGTGTGATCGAGAGCCGGAAGTTGTGTCTCGACTTGGCGGGGCGGCTGGCGAAGCTGGCACGGGCTGAGAAGATACCGCTGATTTTCAAGGCGTCGTATGACAAGGCCAACAGGTCGTCGCACAAGTCGTGGCGCGGGGTCGGGCTTGCGGAGGGACTTGAGATTCTCGCCGAGGTCAAGGAGACGTACGGTTTGCCGGTGCTTACGGATGTTCACAGCGAGGTGGAAGTTTGCGCGGTAGCAGCGGTGATTGACGTGCTGCAAATCCCTGCGTTTTTGTGCAGACAGACCGATTTGGTCATTGCGGCGGGCGAGAGTGGTCGGGTTGTAAACGTGAAAAAAGGCCAGTTTCTTGCGCCGTGGGATGTAAAGAACATCATCGCCAAGATTGAAAGCACGGGAAACAAAAAGATACTTTTGACGGAGCGTGGCGTAAGTTTCGGCTACAACAATCTGGTGGCCGATATGCGGAGTCTGCTTGTAATGAGAGAGTTTGGCTATCCGGTCATTTTCGACGCGACGCACAGCGTTCAGCGACCCGGCGGTGCCGGAGATAAATCATCTGGCGATGGAAAATGGGCGCCGGACTTGGCTCGTGCGGCGGTTGCCACGGGATGCGATGGCATATTCGTCGAGACGCATATGAGGCCTGAAGAGGCGCTTTCCGACAAGGACAACACTATTGCGTTTGCCAAGCTGAAGGGATTATGGCAGGTTCTAAGACAAATTGATGAAATTGTGGACTAGAATCTGCTTTGCAGCCATTTTGCCGGGAATCTCCGGTATCCTCGTGTGCGGTCATGCCTCATTTGCCGACGAAACCAACAACATCATCAAACCGGTCGAAGGCGTAAAGCTTGCCTTGGAGCGCTACCCGGATGGTAAGACCAAAACCATGTTGATTGCCGGAAAGGCCAAGCCGCCGATCAGCGGAGACATGTGGGAAATATGGGATGTCAGAATCGAATCCTACACTCCAACCGGGAGTCTCGAGTCGTTGATGACTACCGACGCCTGCACATACAGCAGGGAAAGCGGAACAGCGAAATCAGAATCGAATGTGCGCATGGAAAAAGAAGGAATTGTAATAACGGGAAAAGGCTTCGACTGGAGCGCCACGAATCAGGTTGTGAATATACTGAGCGACGTAAAAGTCGTCATGAAAGGCAATATGAATCTTATGAAGGGCATGCAGAAGTGAAGAAAATACTAGTTATTCTCCTGGCCGCCTTGTGCGCTGCCGCGATAGTACGCGCGGACCCTAAAGAGACAGTCGTCACATCGAAAAAGATGAATTTTGATTACAAGGCATACGTGGCGCAGTTCAGCGGTGACGTCGTTGTGATAGATCCGCAGATGAGGATAGAGTCTGATGATCTGACGGTGGAGTTCAACAGTACCAACAGCGTGAAGTCGGTTACAGCCGTCGGGAGCGTCAGGATCAAACTCCCGGACAAGACTGCAACCAGTGACAAGGCTGTCTATATCGAAAAAGAAAGCAAGATTATCCTTACCGGGAGCGCGAAAGTGACTGTGCGCGGCGGTGACTCCGTGAATGGGGACAAGATCACAATCTGGTTCAAAGAGGACAGGATGATAAGCGAGCCGGCCAGGCTGGTGATCATGCCGGACGAAAAGGGCGGCGGAGGTGGCGGCCTTATGAATATGCTGCCGGAAGACAAGCAACCCAAAACGCATTGATGGCATCTTGAGGGACATGGAGGCTGCAGAGAATGAACAGCGGCGAAAAGCTGATGCGGACGGAAGATATCGTCAAAGTGTACCATGGTCGTCCTGTCGTCAATAAAGTAAATCTGCATGTGAATCGAGGCGAAATAGTGGGACTGCTCGGGCCGAATGGAGCGGGCAAGACCACGAGCTTCTATATGGTGCTCGGCCTGATCAGGCCCGATTCGGGCAGCGTCTATTTTGGTGGAGCCGACGTAAGTGCACTACCTGTTTACAGGAGGGCCAGAATCGGCATGGGCTATCTCGCCCAGGAGCCGTCGGTGTTCAGGAAACTGACGGTAGAAGAGAACATCATGGCCATTCTGGAAACGCTTGATATTTCCGGTGAAGAGCGTAGAATTCGACTCAGATCACTACTCGAGGAGTTGGATATTGCCAAGCTGGCGAAGCAGAAGGCCTATACACTGAGCGGTGGCGAGCGGCGAAAACTGGAGATCACGCGGGCGTTGGTAACGAGCCCGTCCATGATAATGCTGGATGAGCCTTTCAGCGGGGTTGATCCGCTTGCGGTATGTGACATTCAGAATATCATGAAGGGGCTTCGAGATAAGGGGCTGGGCATACTTATTACAGATCATAATGTGCGAGAGACGTTGGCGGTGGTAGACAGGGCGTATCTGCTTTACGAGGGAAAGATAATGAGTGAAGGCGACAGCGACTTTTTAATGAAAGACGAGAAGAGCAGGAGATTGTATCTGGGCGAGAATTTCAAGATGTAATGATCAGTTTTAACTCAGCACGCTAGGAGGATATCGTTATGCCAATAGAAGTGACGGCAAGACACATGAGCGCTACGAGCGAGATTCAAGAATACGCAAAAGACAAGGCTGGAGAGTTGTTGGAGGTGTATCCACGGATCGAGAACATCCATGTGATTTTGAATGTCGAACGGCATTTGAGTATCGCAGAGACGGTTATACAGGCTCCTAACCATGTGAAGGTGGAAGCGGTTGGATCTTCTGACGACATGATGGCGTCCATTGACATGGCGGTCGACAAGGCCGAGAAACAGCTTCGCAAAATTCTGGACAAAGTGCACGACCACAAACCTGACATGAAACGCGTGGAGGCGTCCCGCATAAAGGGGGAATAAGGTTGAGAAAGCATACAGGCAAGAATGCCTCCGTTACGATAGCGGCTTTTGTCAAGGCCGGCCGTGGCGAGTTAAAAATGGATCTGGTCGCCGGGAAGGGCGGGCTGGAGCACACAATCACGGAGGCGGCAATAAACCGGCCGGGTTTGGCGCTTTCCGGCTTCTTCAAGTATTTTGCGCATCGCCGCATCCAGGTAATCGGGCTGGCGGAATATGCCTTCCTGTCCTCGCTGAACGACAAAGAGCGGGGACAGAGGGTGAGGGAGTTCTTTGCGAGCAAGATTCCGTGCGTTGTTCTGACCCGCGGTAAACAGATGTTCGACGAGTTTATCTCGCAGGCGGAAGAATTCAAAGTGCCGCTGCTCAGGACCAGGATGATCACCAAACATTTCGTAAATGCGGCCACGATCATAATGGAGAATCTGATGGCGCCGCGCACCACCGTCCAGGGGACGATGATAGAAATCATGGGAATAGGCGTGCTTATCGAAGGTAAGCACGGCATGGGCAAAAGCGAGGCGGCGCTGGGATTGATCGAGCGGGGACACGCCCTCGTTTCGGACGACGTCACTGTGATGAGACTCGATAGCGCCGGCAGTGTGATCGCGTCTCCCGCGAGTGCGATCCGGTATCACATGGAAATAAGAGGGCTGGGGATCATTCACGTGCCGAGTCTCTTTGGTGTGGCATCGGTGCGGGAAGAGAAGAAGCTGGATCTGGTGGCGAGCTTATGCAGTCCGGGCACGTTGGAAGAGGAAGATAGGAGCGGGATGACAAGCAGAACGATCGAATTGCTGGGGGTCAAGATTCCGCGTGTTTTCATACCGGTGGCGCCAGGGAGAGCGCTGTCCACAATCATAGAAACGGCCGCGCTTGACGAGAAGTTGCGACGTCTCGGACACGATGCGGCCAAAGAGCTTGATGAAAGACTGATGTCTTTGATGAGCGGGAGCAAAGCAGGCAGTGAGTGATAATGGCGACCAAGCAGTCATAGTACGCGAGTTGAAGATGTTGAACAAGTATGGCTTGCATGCCAGGCCAGCCGCGCTTTTCGTCAAATCCGCCTCCCGTTTTGACGCTGAGATAACGGTGGAAAAAGACGGCAACAAGGTTTCAGGGAAGAGCATTATGGGGCTCATGACGCTGGAGGCTTCTTGCGGTTCCACACTTAAGCTCACGGCGCAAGGCGCCGACGCCGGTGAAATGCTGGACGAACTACAGGCTTTGATCGAAAGCAAGTTCGATGAGGACTGACGAATGTTGGAAGGCAAAAACAGGAAAGAGACCGGCGATTCGACAATGCGAGGCATTGGCGTCTCGCCAGGCGTCGTGATTGGACCGGCCTTCGTGGTCAGCTCCGAGATCAGCAGTGTGGTTGAACGCGAGATTTCTTCAGACGACGTATACCAGGAGATGTGTCGGCTGGAAAATGCGCTGATTGAAACCCGCCGCCAGATCAAGGGAATTCAGAAGGACCTGGAAAGCCGGGCGAGCGTTTCCGATGCCAGCATCCTCGATGCCCACCTTATGGTTCTCGATGACAGAATGTTTCTCGACGAAGTGATAGGCGAAATCAAGAACAAGCGCAGAAACGCCGAGATGGTTGTCAAGAGAGTTTCAGATCATTACGCCGATTTACTGGCATCCCTCGAAGACGATTACATGCGGGAGCGTGTGATTGACGTAAAGGACGTGGCCCGCCGCTTGATACGTAACCTTAGCGGAGGTTTGGACACTGCGATGGGAAAATTATCGCAGAAACACGTTATTGTGGCGGTTGACCTGGCACCGTCGGACACCGCTTCGCTTCGCAAGGACATGGTTCTGGGTTTTGTCACTGACGTGGGCAGCCCGACTTCGCACACTGCGGTGATGGCCAGGGCGCTTGAAATCCCCGCAATAGTGGGGTTGCGCGATGTGAGCGAAAAGATTTCCACAGGCGACGAGGTGTTGGTTGATGGGAACAAGGGCATTCTTGTGATTCATCCGACGGCCGCGCAGTTGGAAGAATATGGCAGAGTTGCCGAGGTTCGTCGAAATATTCAACGTGGACTGACCAGTCTCAAACACGAGCCTGCGGAAACAAAAGATGGACATCGGGTCGTTCTGGCGGCCAACATGGAGAGTCCCGACGAGATAGATTCGGTTGTCAAATGCGGCGCAGAGGGAGTCGGCCTGTTTCGCTCGGAATATATCTTCTTGTCGAGGGACAGGATTGTTGGAGAAGACGAGCAAGCCGAGGTTTACAAAAAGGTTGCATCGGCACTTGCTCCTTCGACGGTGATCATCAGGACTCTCGATCTTGGTGGAGACAAATACCTGCCGGTCGGAGAACGTTTTCACGAGGCCAATCCGTTTCTGGGCTGCCGTTCAATACGGCTGTCTCTTCTTTATCCGGAGCAGCTCAGAAGCCAGTTAAGAGCCATTCTTCGTGCCAGCACGGAATGCAACGTCAAGATCATGTATCCGATGATCGGCAACGTCGGCGAAGTGATCCGTGCAAATGAGATACTTGGAGAGGCGAAGAGTTCATTGATGGCGGAAGGGATACCGTTCGACAAGAATATTGAAGTAGGCGCGATGATCGAGATACCGGCCGCGGCTCTCACCGCCGATGCGATAGCCGAACATGTGAGTTTCTTCAGTATTGGAACAAACGACTTGATCCAATACACGCTCGCTGTGGACAGGGTAAACGAACGCGTTGCGTATTTGTATGAACCAACTCACCCGGCTGTTTTGAAACTGATACAGCAAACGGTTGATGAAGGGCATCGGCACGGCATTTGGGTTGGCGTATGCGGTGAGATGGCGGCGGATCCGATGCTTACACTACTGCTTGTGGGGCTTGGCGTTGACGAGCTGAGCATGTCTCCCGTGGCTGTTCCGCTGGTAAAGGATGCGATAAGAAAAGTGGAATACTCGCGGGCCAGGGAGTTGAAGGACGTGGCTCTATCGTGCAAGACTGCGGTTGACGTCCTGACTCATTGCCGCAGGCTCATTAGAGATGTAGATCCGGAATTGCTTGAATTGGTATAGGTTTTTCAATATAAATTCACGCCTTTACATTGCGCGTACACACTTACAAGGAATAAGAACAGGTTCGAAAGGAGATTGCAGACAATGCCGGCTAATTACATTTTCACCTCGGAATCGGTGACGGAAGGTCATCCAGACAAGATAGCTGACGGTATATCAGACGCGATTCTTGATGCTCACCTCAAAGGAGACAAATTCTCTCGCGTTGGTTGCGAAACGCTTGTGACGACCGGTTTGGTTGTGATCGCCGGCGAAATAACCAGCAAGACAAACGTTCAGTATGCTGATGTTGCCCGAGAGAAGATCAAGAGAATCGGGTATACCGATTCGTCGATCGGGTTTGGCTTTGACAGTTGCTCTGTGCTCGTCGCACTGGATCGTCAATCCCCTGACATTTCCCAGGGTGTAACTGCGGGGCAGGGACTTTTCAAGGAGCAAGGGGCCGGTGATCAAGGCATGATGTTCGGGTATGCCTGCAACGAAACGAAGGAGCTTATGCCAATGCCGATCATGCTTGCACACAGGCTGACACGGCAGCTCGCAAAGGTCCGGAGAAATGGAGCTCTCGATTTTGTGCGGCCCGATGGTAAATCGCAGGTGTCGGTAGTATACGAAGACAACAAACCGGTGCGGGTTGACACGATTGTTGTCTCCACGCAGCACACGCCTGAGGTTTCCTACAAGAACCTTCGGGCTGGAATCCTCGAAGAAGTGGTGAAGAAGGTCGTTCCTTCGAGGCTATTGACCAGTCAGACCAAATATCTCATCAATCCCACAGGCAGATTCGTGGTCGGCGGACCTCACGGCGACAGTGGATTAACCGGCCGTAAACTGATCGTTGACACATACGGCGGAACGGGCCGCCATGGCGGCGGCGCATTCTCCGGCAAAGATCCGTCAAAGGTTGATAGAAGCGCAGCTTACATGTGCCGTTACGTTGCCAAGAACATCGTGGCAGCCGGGCTCGCAGAGCGTTGCGAAGTTCAGTGTGCGTACGCGATCGGTGTCGCGGATCCGGTATCGGTGCTCGTTGATACGTTTGGAACATCCAAGGTTTCGGAGGCCAAGATCGCAAAGGCTGTCCGGAAGGTGTTCCCAATGAAGCCAGCCGAGATTATCAAGGGATTGAACCTTCTCCGTCCGATCTACGAAGCCACGTCATCATACGGGCACTTTGGAAGGATTGACGATCTCGACACATTCACGTGGGAGCGTACAGATAAGATCAAGGCGCTCCTGTCGGCGATCTAATTGGTGGTGTTAAAAACAGGTCTGCTGCAAGTTTTGCATGGAGGTTCTCTGTAATGGCCAGAACTGTAAAGCCGCGTAAAGGGTTCAAGGAACACGTTGTAAGCGATATGAATCTTGCCAGTTTCGGTCGCAAGGAAATCGACCTTGCTGAGATCGAAATGCCTGGGTTGATGGCGCTAAGGAAAGAATGCGGAACGTCGAAGCCGTTGAATGGCGCCATGATCAGTGGTTCGCTCCACATGACGATCCAGACGGCGGTGTTGATAGAGACGCTTAAAGCACTCGGCGCGAAGGTCCGGTGGGCGAGTTGCAACATATTCTCCACCCAAGACCATGCAGCGGCGGCGATCGCAGCGACTGGCACGCCGGTCTTTGCCAAGAAAGGCGAAACGCTGGAGGAATACTGGGAATACACCGACCTGATACTGGACTGGGGCAATGGCAACGGCCCGAATATGATAGTTGACGATGGCGGTGATGCGACTCTCTTTATACATCTTGGTTATAAAGCTGAAGAAGACGCCTCCATTCTGAGCAAGAAACCCGGCAGTCATGAAGAAGCTGTGTTGTTCGCTCAACTTGCCAAATCCATCAAAAAGGATCCGCGTCGTTTCCATCGCATAGCTCCGAATGTCCGTGGAGTATCGGAAGAGACGACGACTGGAGTAAGACGTCTTTATCGTATGCATGCGAAAGGCGAACTGCTATTTCCTGCGTTCAACGTAAATGATGCGGTCACGAAGTCGAAGTTCGACAACTTGTACGGGTGCCGGCACTCGCTGATAGACGGAATAATGCGGGCAACTGACGTTATGATCGCCGGTAAAATATGTGTCGTAGCCGGGTACGGCGATGTCGGCAAGGGAACTTGTCAGTCGCTGCGCGGGCAGGGCGCGAGGGTCATTGTGACGGAAATAGACCCGATATGCGCTCTTCAGGCATCCATGGAGGGGTATCAAGTCATGACCATGGATGAGGCAGCTTCAATAGGAGATATCTTTGTGACAGCTACGGGGTGCTGCGATATCATAACCGAGCGGCACATGCGAAGCATGAAGAACATGGCGATTGTGTGCAACATCGGGCACTTCGACAGCGAGATTCAAGTCGAGCGCTTGATGAAATACCGGTGGGAAGAAATCAAGCCGCAGGTTGACAAGGTAACATTTCCATCTGGAAGAAGCATAATCCTTCTAGCTCAGGGGCGTTTAGTGAATCTTGGTTGTGCTACGGGACATCCCAGTTTTGTGATGTCCAACAGCTTCACATGCCAGACGATGGCGCAGCTTGAACTTTACACGTGTCCGGAAAAGTATCCTGTTGGAGTATATGTCCTGCCAAAGACGCTGGATGAAAAGGTAGCACGTTTGCATCTCGGCAAATTGGGTGTAAAATTGGATAAATTGACATCCAGGCAGTCCTCTTATCTTGGCGTGGACAGGAACGGACCGTTCAAAAGTGACAGTTACCGTTATTAGTTCCAGAGCCTATCCGAAAATTCATGTGGCGCCGTTAATGCGCTGGAAAATGGCCGGGCTGGGTAAACCCCGATCGGCTACCCGAAATATCAATGCTGCAAGCACTTAAGAATGGTGCGCTGATGATCCAACATTTCCAGGCAACCATGGAACACCGCCGTACGGTGAGCGTTGCTGCTGCTGATATGGATGGCACGGCATGAACAGATTCAATCCCCAAACAGCGCTGACCCCAAAGACTTTCCAGCGTTCTGACGACACAAAACAGGTAGCGGGTGTTGTGGAGAACATCGTTTATCGTTCAGAAGAGACGGGATACACGGTTTGTGCGGTCAAAATTGACGGACGCGAGGAGCCTGTCACTGTCGTTGGTAACTGCCCGGCTGTTTGGATCGGAGAGAATCTTAAAGCCGAAGGCGAATGGATGCATCACAAGCAACATGGTTATCAATTCAAGGCCGAAACCATGACCTGCATTGCGCCAACAACGGCCAAGGGTATCGAAAGGTATCTGGCCGGTGGCATGATCAAGGGCATCGGCAAGGTGATGGCAGAGCGACTCGTCACGGCTTTTGGCGAGGACACGTTGAATGTCATCGAAAAAGAATCCAAACGACTGGAGGAAGTTGACGGCATCGGGCCGACCCGCCGTCAAATGATCAAGGAATCATGGATCGCGCAGAAGGGTACGCGTGATGTGATGATCTTCCTGCAAAGTCACGGCGTAGGTACCGCTCAATCGGCGAGGATATTCCGGCAATATGGCGGCAATGCTATTGCGATGATAACTGAAAACCCCTATCGGTTGTGCGCCGACATATGGGGTGTTGGATTCAAGACCGCCGACAAAGTGGCCATGAGTCTCGGCGTTCCTGAGGACTCGGAGTTTCGTGCCAGGGCAGGGGTTGTATACGTTCTTCAGACTATGACTGACGAAGGACACTGTTTCAGCGAAGAACCGGCGCTAATACTGCACACTGCCGCTTTGCTGTCCATACCGGCAGAAACGATCGCCGGTGCAATCAACCATGAAGTCAAATCAGGGAGACTGGTTAAGGAAAATGGGAATATTTATATTTCCGAACTCCATGGCGCTGAAGTGAGAGTAAGTGAGAAGATCAAGATGTTGATGAGTTGCGAGTCAGGGTTCAAGGCCATTGCGGTTGAGAAGGCCGTTCCATGGGCGGCCGACAGGATGGGGATAGCATTTGCGCCCATGCAGGAGGTGGCGCTCAAAATGGCCCTGTCCCAAAAGATGTCCATAATCACCGGCGGTCCGGGAGTGGGCAAAACAACGATCATCAGGGCTCTAGTCGAGGTCTTCGCAAAACGCGGCTTGACGGTGTTTCTCGCGGCGCCGACAGGCCGGGCTGCGAAGCGAATGTCAGAATCAACGGGTCGGGAAGCCTGTACTATTCACAGGCTATTGAAATACCAACCCAGAACTGGACTCTTCGAGTATGGCCCGCACAATCCGTTGAAAGGGGATGTCTTTGTTCTCGATGAGGTGTCGATGGTCGATATCTCGCTGATGAACTTTTTCCTTGATGCGTTGCCGGGTGCAGGCTGTCTCGTCCTGGTTGGCGATAGCGATCAGCTTCCAAGCGTAGGACCGGGTAATGTTCTGCGTGACATGGTTAATTCAGGTGTAATTCCATGCAAGAAGCTGGAAACAATTTTTCGCCAGGAAAAGGGAGGATGGATAGTTCGCAATGCCCACCATGTAAATGCAGGTGAGATGATTGAATCGCCGCAGAGCGAAGAGGATTCAGATTTCTACTTCATTGAAGCAAATGAGCCGGATGAAGTTTTGCAGAAACTGCTCAATCTTGTGGTCACCAGGATTCCAAAGCGATTTGGGTTTGATCCAATGACCGATATTCAAGTGCTTACGCCTATGCGAAGAAATCAGCTCGGATCCGATAATCTCAATGCGCTCCTTCAAGCTGAGCTTAATCCAGGTGGAGGCGTAGAGATCGAGCGTTTTGGCCGCAAATACCGCATTGGTGACCGTGTCATGCAGATTCGAAATAACTACGATAAAGAAGTCTTTAATGGGGATATCGGCAGAATAAGAGCCATCCAAGTTGAAGAGCAAGTTTTGGAAGTGGAGTTTGATTCGAGAAGAGTACAGTACGATCTCAAGGAGCTGGACGAGATGGTACACGCTTATGCATGCTCTATCCATAAGTCCCAAGGCAGTGAATTTCCAGCGGTCGTGATCCTGCTGACCACGCAGCATTATCGATTGCTTCAGAGGAACCTTCTTTATACGGGTATCACTCGCGGAAAGAAACTGGTCTGCCTCATCGGTTCGATCAAAGCCGTACGAATCGCAATTTCAAACAACGAGATTCGCTTAAGGAGAACCAGCCTGCGAGAGCGACTTCAGTCAATTCTAAAGACTGACCAAGTCAAATGCGGTTCTTTGGACAACAGCATCAGTTAATAGCTTACATTGTCACTTATGATAATTAAAAATGATTAATGCGTTGTTGGTATCTGTCTATCTATCATATATACAGCATGTTATGTGTTACTCTTATATTGATCGCTCAAGTGTTGTCATTACTGATAATGCAGAATCATAGTTGCATTAATGATAATGATCTTACTGAAAGTTGGACGGCCATTCCGGTGGCAACGATTCAAGGGATATCTTCCTTCAGGCAAGGATGCGATTATTC
>CAZASC010000026.1:0-38206 GCA_964487695.1 uncultured Victivallales bacterium | reverse complement strand
CTAGCCACAACCCGCATGGCGCTGGTCCAACTTCGTCATCCAGCGATGACCGCCTCGCTTTTATTCATGTATAGCTTCAGGCAAAAGGATCCACACGCAATGTTTGTTCCGGATGGCAACGGAAGCTACGCTCCAGTTCCCACGGCTGCCGCATGGCGCTGGTTGAGCGAAGCTGCGAATAACAGCTCTTCCTTTCAACGCCTTACACAGGAAGGCCAACGGCCGGTTCCCGGTGGCGGAGCAAAGAACGAATCCTATCTTCCAATCGAGGCTGGACTTTTTGAATCCAAGGAACGCGTAACCCTTTTAGTTGAGAATGCTTCGCCTGGAGCTTCTTCATTTGCCCCCTCGACGTTGATCGAAGATCGCCGTCCAAGTATCATCGAAACCCTGGTCGTATCGAGCCTCTGCAATCTTGATAAAGCGCCTGCAAAAATAGAGAGTCAAGACCCGGCTGGTGCGATCTCCATACCGCCATTTTCCCTGACGAGAATTGTTTGGGAAAAGAGCCGAAAATGATGACATGGCTAGGGCCGTCCTATTTCGTAACCAGCCTTCTGGAAGCGTTGCAATTTATACTGGAGCGCGCGACGGCTGATTCCAAGGGTCGCCGCACTTTCGGTGCGGTTGAAGTTGTGTCTGCGCAGTGCCTGCAGGATCGCTTCGCGCTCGATTTCTTCCAGTTGTTGAGGGTTGGTCAATCCGGAGTCGGGAGGTCGTTTGTCGGACGCGCGCACACGCGTGGGCAGATGTTCGGGCAGGATTAATTCGCTGCCGGACAGCAGCACCGCCCGTTCCATGGCATTGCGCAGCTCGCGCACGTTACCGGGCCATGAATAATTCTCCAGACAGGTCGTCACCGTCTCGGAAAAACGCGCCCGACCCCTGGCAAATTCCGTGATGAACCGGGCCGCCAGAGGCAAAATGTCCTCCTGCCGCTCACGCAGGGGCGGAATGTTCAACTCCATCACGTTGAGCCTGTAGAACAGATCCTCTCGAAAGCGACCGGTCTTCACTTCTTCATCGAGATTGCGGTTGCTGGCCGCCAATATCCTGGCATTGGTGTGGATCTCGCGGTTCGCTCCGACGCGTTGAAATCGTCCGTCATGCGTGACGCGCAAAAGTTTGGCCTGGAGCTGCGGCGACATCTCGGCAATTTCGTCCAGAAAAATCGTGCCGTTGTTCGCCTCCTCAAAACGCCCGATACGCTGGGCGTGGGCGCCTGTGAACGCGCCGCGTTCGTGACCGAAGAGCTCGCTTTCCAATAGTGTTTCCGGCAGCGCAGCACAATTAACTTTCACCAACGGGCCGGCAGTGCGCTTGCTCCATGCATGGATAACATCGGCCACGACTTCCTTGCCGACGCCGCTCTCGCCGGTGATCAGTACCCGCGTCTCGGAAGGCGCAATGAGCGAAACGTCCCGGAATACAGCTTGCATCAATGGACTTTCGGCCACCACAAACGCAGGCAGCACCTGATCTCCGGGAAAGGATAATGGGGGGCGCATCGCCAGACCGGTCGCGAGTTGAACGGAGGCGAGCAGTTCGTCCAGATCAATCGGCTTCGAGAGATAGTTCAACGCGCCGTCACGCATCGCTCCCACTGCCTCGCGAATGTCGGCATACGCAGTGACAAGCAGGACGGGCAGCGCGGCGTGCAGCTGGCGCGCCAGTTGCAGCGTTTCCAATCCGGACAAACCCGGCATGCGCACATCTGAAATCATCATGTCGATGGTTTCGTTGCGCAGAGTTTCAAGTGCCGACTCGCCCGAATCAACAACAACGGTAGCGAATCCCTGGCTTCGCAAAAAGGAATCCAGCAGGCTGCGCTGGCCGGGATCGTCATCCACAATCAGGATGCGAGGATGTTGTTCCGTCTGGTTGTCAGGTGTCTGTGTCTTCACATGTGCATCGCGAGTTTCAAGTGCGCGATGCGGAAGATAGCGCCTTTCGGTTCGTTGGACAAGCATACAATGTCCCAGCCGTGCGCGAGCGCGATCTGCTGGACGACCGCCAGCCCCAATCCGGTGCCGCTGGATTGTGTCGTGAAGTACGGTTTGAAAACGTCATGCCGGTTTTCCAGCGGCACGCCAGGGCCATTGTCGCGAATCTCAATAAAGGCATCTGACGCTCCCTGCCTGCCTGCGACAACCTGGATCGCGCCTCCGATCTCGACAGCTTGTATGGCGTTGAGCAGCAGGTTGAACAGCGCCTGTCGCAGCAATTGCTCGTCAGCTTCAATCGAGATGGCTTCGGCCTTGATTTCGAGACCGATCTTCTTTTCCTCAAGATCGTATCCCAACGCCTGTCCCACTTCCTTGATGGCGCCGGCCAGATTCAGCGGCGAACGCCGGACTTCCCTCGGGCGTGAGTAATTGATGAACTCGTTGAGCTGCGCCGCGACCTTGTCGGTCTGGTCCAGGATGGAGCGCGATTTGTCGCGAACTTCGGGCGATGTCTCAGGCTGCTTGGAAATCATTTGGGCCAGGCCGCGAATGATATTCAGCGGATTCCTTGTCTCATGCGCGAGACCTGCGGCGGCAAGATTCATCTCTTTGAGGTGCGTGGTCAATTCGCTGGCGCGAACAAGTCTCAATTGCAGATCGGATGACTTCGTGAAGTTGCGCCAACCGAATCCGGTGCCCAAAACTGACGCGGTAGACAACAGCGTGATGACGAATCGCAGCCACAAGTCCTGCTTCGTCGCGGTGCGCACGGCCTTTGTGGACATTACGATAAGGAAACTGTGCACGCCCTGTTTTTGGAGCAGGGCTTTGTACTCATCATCGCCCATCCAGGGAGGCCGCGAAAAACGCGGGCGGCCTGTTCCGTCTCGTTCCCACGGGCGATTGCGTGAGTCCGATGATCGTTGATTTGTCTCGCCTGCATTGGTCGTCACCGATGACGCATTGGTCGAAGCTTCCGCACGACTACGCCATGGCAGTTGATGATCTTCAGTACGATTGGTTTCCGTCGAGCGGAAAAATTCCTCGCGTCGCAACACAATTGGCGGATTGGTTTCTTCGATGTCGTGTGTCACATTGGTGCCCAAATCCACCAGATTCATCACCGTCATTGTCTGCGTTTCCCAACGTGTGGCAGGGCTTTGGCCGGACTTGCTGTCCGAGCCGGCGACGGAGCCGGCTGACGCGACAATGTCGCCCGCGGCGTTCAGCAGCGCGATACCGTTCAAATCTCCTGGCTTCACGAGATCCGTCATGGCGGATTCCAGACGTTCTTTGGAAATAACGCCGCCAAAACGCCGCTGTGCGCGTAGTACGATGCCGAGCGTGGTCGAGATATCCTTTGCGCGCTCGATCAATGCGGTTCGAGCGGTGGATTCCACGCGGAAATGCTCGGCGGTTTGCCAGCCCAGTACCAGCGCCCAGCCCAGCATCAGCAATCCATAGATCAGCGTATGGCGGTTATTCAGTTTCATGTGCGGCGTTGCTTCCGACCAGACAATCAGTGACTGTCCGGCGTGTTCGGGCCTGCCCCTATTGCCGGTTTTACAGGCAATTTGTCCAGTAATTTATCCAATTCCTCTTCAGAATACGACTTTGGAACCAGTGAGTGATCGTGTTCGTAATCAGACATCGAAGCCACTTGCGACGGTGCCTGTATAACGTAGGGTGTCAGGAAAATCAAGAGCTCCTCTTTCGCATTGCTGGTCGTTTTCCGCTTGAATAGATTTCCGATAATCGGAATGTCTCCCAGCAAAGGGATCTTCGTTTCGCTCACCGACTTCGTGCGCTGCATCAGCCCACCTATGACGATCGTTTGTCCGCTGGGTGTCACTGCAACAGTATTGGCGGAAACCGTATCAATGACGGGAGCGTTGACTCCCTGGGCAATTGGAACCGTTGTGTTGGGGTCAATGGACGAGGTTTGCGGCGCGACTATCATTTGCACCAGTCCGTCGCTCGTGATGTAAGGTGTAACAGTCAGGATTATTCCAACGTCTGTGTAACTGATCGAATTAATTGGCGCACCGGAAATTGTATTGTAACTGACACTGGTGATCAACGGCACATACTGCCCAACCACCACCGATGCTGGTTGATTGTTCCGGGCCAGGATGGAGGGGCGCGACAACACCTCTGCCTTGCCTGCCGCCGCTATCGCGCGCAAAGTGGCTTGAAAATCGTTGCCCAGAATCTGGTACATCCCCGCGCCAACCCCGGCTGCGAACGGAGATATCTGCTGAAAACTCTGGATCGGCTGGCCGAACAGGTTTGCGGCAGGCGCGTTCGATCCAGCCGCCGAAGCCAGGGCGGACAAGCCAAACGAATTAACGCCGACGCCGGTAACATTGGTGGCGATGCCTCGCATCCAGCCGCCTTCAACTCCTATGTCGCTGGCGTCGTTGTGCGTGACTTGCACGAAAACAACCTTGATCAGAACCTGCGGCTGTGGCCGATCGAGATTTGTAATGACTTCAGAAATATACTTTGTGGTCTCCTCGTCGGCGATGATCGTCACATTATGTGTGTCCGGATCAATGGAGATGGTGGCGTTACCTACCGCCCCATTGGCGTTGTATTGGGACGCGCCTGCGCTGCCCATGTTTTGCGCCGTATTGCGGTTGAAGCCGCCGCCACCCTGCATGCCGGCTCGTTGTGATGGCTGTTGGGCATGGCTTTCGCAGACGGTAATCAGACTGAGCCCCAACAAAATTGCCAGACATCGTTTCCAATTCAGGTTGTGCATTTTCATGATTGCTTCTCCAGTTTCTTAAAATGACGGTGTTCCTGCGCCGATTCGTGAAGACCCCAACCCGTTGCCGCCAGGAGTCGTTCCAGATGTTGTGCCGCTGTTTTGCTGGCTTTGTTGTATGCGGTTCATCAACGGACTGATCTGCGAAGAGCTGTTGCGCGCGCTGGTGCTCGTTTGGAACATGTCCTGCAACACCTGTTGTACCTGCTGCGGATCGGCGTTCTCCAGGTGAACAACGCTCACACGCGCCACCTTTGGCGAATCCTGGTCGAGCTGCTCAATCATCCCGGCAATCTGGTCAATCATGTCCTTTGACGCAGTGACTACTACCGAGGAAGTGCGCGGATCTGCGACCGCAACAACGCGCGCCCGTTTTTTGATGCGGTCGGATTGCGGATTGCCCGCAGCAGCGGCGCCGGTAGCGGTTGCCGCCGCCGCACCACGTCCGCCTCCGCCCGGAACGCCGAAACCTCCAAATCCACCGAAGCCGCCGAAACCCGGACCGCCGAAACGGAACGGGGCCTGTACGCCTGTTGCACTTGTCTGATCGGAAAACAGCCCTGTCAACAGTGCCGTAACTTCAACCGCGTCGTGATGTTTCAGGTGGAACACTCGAACTTCCGCAATGTCCTCGGCGCTTGTGTCAATGGCTTTGATGATCTCCATGAGATGCCGGATGTTTGCCTGGGTGTCTGTCACCGCGATGGAATTGCCGGCTTCGTTGGCAATGATCGTGGCGTGCGGTGAAACAAGAGGCGACAGATCCTTGACCAACTGTTGGGCCTCGACGAATCGGATCGGGATGATCTGGGTAACCATTTCGTCGTTTCTAGGGACCGCCGCAGGGTCGTTGCCGGTTTTGACCGGAATGTCAGCGTGGATCGCGTCTTCCTTGCTGACAATTGTCAGAATCCGTCCGTTGCGGATAGCCGCACACCCGTTCCTGTTCAGTACCGAGTTGAGTATGTCAACAGCTTCATCCCTGGTGACAGGCTGGTTGCTCCAGACGTCAACGCTTCCTTTGATCGTTGTGTTCAATTCAATGATAAAACCGGCGGCATCGCCGAGATAATTGAGCACCATCTCGATGGGCACACCACGGAAATTCAGCCGGATTTCGGCGTTGCTTTTCACTGTCTCAGAGGGGGGCTGGAAGCCGGACGATGTTTCCTGCGCGTTTGTCGTTGAGGCCTGAGCCGGTTCCGGAAGAACGACTGCCACGTCATTCGTTGTGTCGGTCTGTAATTCTGTTTTGAGGTACAGTGCCTGGTCTGTCGCAGGTGCGTTGGTGGCGATCTCTTCCATCATCGGTTGATTGTCCTGGGGCGGTTGCGTTGTCTGGGCAAGGGCCGTCAGTAGGCCCGACGACAAGCTGATGGCCAGTAATATGGACTCAATCTTGATCTTCATTTCATCTCCTGTTCTCGCTTCTGCATGAGCTTCTTCAGTACATCGTTAGCTTCGCCGTTGGAATCGCTGTTCGAAGGCCCTGACTCTGCCGGATTCGTAGCAATGCCGGCGGCAGGTGTGAACGGCACAGGCGGCAATTCGCCGACTGCGCTGGGCTGCCACGCGCCTTCGTCGTCCCTGCGCATTTGCGAGCCCACTTTCATTTCGACTTCTTGCATATCGATTTTAAGTTTCACGCTTAGCGGTGTAATTTGTGTAACTTTGTGGCCCGCAATCGTGCCGTCAATCTGGAGTATCTTTCGATATTCGGAACTCGTTCCATCGAAGAATGCAAAGTCTCCCTTTTCATAGCTCATCGTTCCGACCAGCGAGAATCTGTCGCCGGTTGTGGTCGATTTGGACTGGCCTTTCTCCCTGTGCTGCCGGTGTTGGTTGAAAATGTTCCGCTCTCCGATGATGCGGAATGCGGAATAGTCAGTCTGACTGTTCCGATTCGTCACCTGCGACATCGCGGCGATAGCGGTTGCCAGCGCCAATCCCATGATTGTAAGTTTCCAGTTCATTTGATTTCCGGGGTGAGCACCAGCCCGCTGACTTGCAGTCCCAGCGTCATTTGTTGGCCGTCGTCGTCTCGCGCCGTGAGTTCCATCGATTCCAGTTTCAGCGCCATCGGATCCTTCTCGATGTTATAGATAAACTGGCTCAATGCGTCCAGATTGCCTGTTGCTTCGACCCTGCAAACGAGAGTCATGTAATCGTCAGAGTCCTGTTCCCATTGCGGCATCATGGATGTGAGACTGACGTGGCTGCGTTGAGACCAGGCGTCAAAGGCTTTCAGGAGCTGCTGCTCTGCCAGGGAAGAATTCCGAGGGAGCGCATTCGTCTGCATCAGGTCCCAATGCCGGCGGATAACCTGTTCGCGCTGCAGCAACGACGTGCCGGTTGCGATCTGCTGGCGCAGTTCGGCGATCCTCACGGAGCGCGACTTCCACAGTGCGGCCAGTGGCGTATACACCAGCCGATCCGCTGCAAGCAGTAACACAGCCGCCATGGATACGACCGCCAGAAACTGTTGACGATTGTCAATCTTCATGGCTGTTCTCCTTCAAGCCAGTGAAAGGCGAACGTGAATTGCATCGGCAATTTTCCGCGAATTTGATCAACCTTCAAATCGCCCACGTCTGTCGCAGCGCGCAACTGAGTCAATGTCTTCAAGAGTGCGCCATTGTCGCGCGCCACGCCGCTGCATGTTACCGTATTCATGTCGCGGATTTCGATTGACTTGGCGGATACAACGCCGTCGTCAGGAAACGCCATCGTCAGTCGCCGCAAGATGCTCAGGCAAGGGAAAGAATTGTCGAACCATGGGCGATACTGCCGGATTTGCTCCTGCATGCCGTCGAGCTCTGCGGCCTTTGTGGACATCTTCGACCACTGTGAGCGCAATCGGACCAGTTGCCATTCTTGAATGAGAAACGCACCTGCTGCGAGTATAACGACAGCGGCGGCAATGGCGCTTGCCGTCCGATATACACCGGAAGTGTATCGCCGGGCCAGTTGCTTCCATGGCGCAACCTTCGGTGATAGAAACTCAAACATTGTTTCGTCCCCTGCCAGCCGCCGCGCCGCGAAACTGAATGCACTCGTCACAGGTACGCCCACCGGCAGCGTTACCTTGAATTCATCGGCGGCATATGCCGTGACCAGTTCTATTTTCAGACCCATCGCTACGAGCCGCGTCTTCATTTCGTCAACGAGTTGGCGCGCCAGAATGTCCGGCCCGAAAACACGAACGCGACGCACGGCGTCTCTGAATCCCACTGGCAATTGTCCGAGTGTGATGCGCACTTCGCGCGCCACGACATCGGCATTAAGCTCGCGGCGGCCGCCTTCAACTTCCATAGCGCCTTCCAGCGTCCTCAACGCGGCCACGCCTCCTCCGCAGGTGATCTGCAAATCAATCTGATTCCGTCCTATCGCGAGCGTCAAAGCGGCGGTGTCCACTGGTTGTAATTCTGTGACGCCGAGCGAGAATCCGACCGGCTTGAGCCTGGCTGCGGCGAATGCGCGTTCAAGAATCGCCAGATGGTTGGCGGAAATTCCTATTTGCGTCGCAAATTGCTTGCCGTCCTTTGCGCGACAGATCGAAGATCTGATCCGCAATGTCGCGATATCGCTCGGAAAGCCGCGCTCTGCTTCAAGTTGAAGGAGACCGGCGACATCAGCCTCCGGCAGTTCGGGCAATTCCGTGTGGATGACCAGAGCCCATTGAGACGGCAGGCACACCACGCAATGGCGTTCGTTTACCCCGGCTGCTTCGAGATTGTTGCGAATCTCCGTTCCGACAAGTATCGGATCGGCCGTCAACGGATCGAGCGACAGCGTTGCAGAAAAGGAGCGCTGGAGTTGGAGTGATCCGTTGGTTCGTCGCAGCACCACGCCGTCGAGCTGGTTGCCGTCCATGGACAATCCCACGAGCGTCGAATGGCGCCTCCGGTTTCGGAAACTCATGTTTTTCAAATCACTCATAGTGTTGCCTTTGCCAGCCACGTTTGCCTGACATCATCGCCGAGCGCCCATCCGAGCCGGCTGAGATCCTGCCGGTACACGATCCTTGGATAACCGTCGCTGACATCGAAAATGAATTTCACGCGACGGTAGCCGCGTCCATACGGACCAACAGCGGCAATGTCGGCTGTGAATTGATAGCTTTGCACGGTGATATAATCGCCCGCTTGCAGCGCCTGAATCGCGGCGCTGTTTGCGCCGAGCGCGTCCACGATCCAGGCGATCGAAGTCAGATTGCCGGTGTTGATCTGCCGGTAATTGATCATTTGCTGCGCTGTCCCGGTGTCCATCCCCGGAAGACAGGCAAGCACAGTCGCGCCGGCAGTGTTGATGTTTATCCTGCCGCGAGTGTATGGCGAGGAGCTGACCGTGATGTCATAATAAATCTGAGAGAACTCGGCAGAAGTCATGCCGCTGCGGACATAGAATTGGAGCAAACCGCGAAATGTCGGTGGCGGTGGCGAATTTCGTCCGGCTGTCTGGCGGAAGCCCAGCCGGTTCAGAATCTGTACTGCGCGCGCCGTGCCGAAGCGCGACTGCAACAAAGAACGAAGCTGCGCCTGATTGTTCACGCTATTGCGCATGCTGCCATCGCTATGCATGTTTGGTTCGCGACTGTAAACTGTGATGTACTCGAAAAGGCCGGGATCAACCTGGCCGCTGCCGCTGTCACTCTTCTCGTTCGGGTCGAGGATTCCATTGCGATTGAGATCGTCACCCGCGAGAATGTCCATGCTGGTGCCATAGACAAGTCGCAGTTCGTCAAGAGTTTCGAACGGTGCATTCTTGCACTGGTAGGACGGATTCTGCATTGCATAATAGATCTGGGATGAGCCGGTTCCGTTTGTACCGCGCCAATCCATGATGGCCGATGTTAAATCCGCTGTCATACGCGGCAGCGCGGCGAGCGCGTTGGTGGAAGCGGTGTTCAGGTTGAGTTTCGAAGCCTCGTCCACCAATCCGAATGTCACCCGATCAGGGTGGGTGGGAGTGATGCTGTTGTCGCGTCCGATGGTCCAGAAATGTGCGTCGCCGACCGGCACGGCTTCAGCCTGAAACTCGGACCTGTCCGGAACAACGCCGTTTGTAGCATATGTGGTCAAAACGTAGTTCATGTAGCGGGCCGCACCTTCAATGGCCTGATCAGCCGCAGCGCCGGAGGCCTGGTTGTCCGAAGCGCGCAATTCCAGTGTCATCGAATTCGCAAAATACAACGCCATGCTAACCAGTCCGAACGTCACCCAAAGCACGATGATAAGAACCGAACCGTTATTTGAATATCCGAATGTCATGAGTTCACCACGGATTGGATCTGGTTTGTGTTCAACTGCGCATCCAGCGGCACAACAAGTATGAACGGTTGCCGGTCGAGTGAATCGCCGGCCATTTGAATGTTCGCCCGGACCGCCACCGGCAGATTCGTGTCGGATGCTGTTGTGTCCCATGTGGTGCGCCATTGGGTGCCGTCGTAGCAGTCGAAAGCAACGCTTTTAACATCATTCATCAGCACCTGTTCTTCCGGAGTTGGCGGAATCTGGGTGAGCAGATCTCGCGCCACGCTGCGGACCAGATTCTTGCCGGCTGCGGTCGTTCGCACTTCATACGTCACCCGCTGCACATCGCCCCACGGCTCGTTTTCGTGCAGCGCTCCAGTTGTCGTGTATAACTCGATGGAGACATTTTGGTTTATGCCTGGGCTTGCTACGTCGCCCACTTTGAAGTCGCCGGTCATAATGCCGTTGGTAGCCGGCGGCAGCACGCCCAGCAAATCGCGCTGCAAAATAGTCAGCGTCCGCTGCACAGGCAGACCTTCGTCAACCGCACGGGTAGCGCTGTCACGCAAACGCACCGCGCTGAAAAAAACGCCACTGATCGCCGCAAGCACAATGGCGCACACACCCATCGCGAGCACCAGTTCCATCAATGTGAAACCGCGCTGATCGTTCCCCGTTGAATCCTTTGTTTTCATTGTTGTGCATTCACCAAAGTGCTGAGTCGAACCAGGCATGTCCGATCCTGCGCCGTAAACGTAATCTCCGCCGTCAGCAATTGCATTGCGTCAACAGGCCACCGTTCGCTGCGCAAGGTCCAGCGAAAGTCATGGCCGTCTGCGACAACGATACCATGCTGGCCTGTCTGGCTAGAATTACCCATGATAACCTTCTCGTTCAGAACCCGCTCCGCCACACGTGCGGCCTCCACCTTACGCGCCGCAACAGTTCCAGCCGTGGCGGCCACATGCAACGCCTCGATCGCAGCCGGTACAACGATGGCAAGCAGCAGCATCGCCGCCAGGACTTCCGCCAGCGTGAACCCATCCATGCCATGCTGCATGTTGCTAAAGTGCTTTACGGGCTTCATAAGTTGTGTGGTCCTTCGATTGCACCAACAAGAGCGTTGCGCCATCGGCTCCGCCAAGCCGCAAGGTCGTCGGGCTGGACTCGTCAATGAATCCGTCCGGCAGAAATCGAATTGCAGGCAGGCTGCGACCATTTACAGGAACGGGCGCGGCATTGACTGCTTCAAGCTGCACGTTGTCGCCAAGTGTGAAATCCAACGCTTTTGGGTCGCCGTTGCGGGAAGTTGTTTCCTCAATGAGTCCGTAGGCATGCTGCGGCGCATCCACCCACAGCAAAACCGGCAGGCCTTCCGAAATCGCCCGGCTTTGTCCCGCATGCACGAGCGCGAGCAACCGCCGCGCCTCCAGGTCAAGCGTTTGTCCGCGAAAAAAAACGGCAAGAGCAGGCGTCACCACCGATGCTGCGACGACAAGCACGGTCATGACAAGAATCAGCTCGATTAAAGTGAAAGCATGCCGACGCGGGGTTGCGACTCGCATTTGTATGAACCATTCCTTCATTTTTTCAGTGTCCAATTGCAAACATCGTCATCGTTTCCAGCCCGGCTATCTGGGCCGGCGGACGACAGATCGTAGAAACTCGGGTTGTGACGGCCCGGACATTCGTAAATGTAGTCGTTGCCCCACGGATCTTTTGGAATGGAGTCGCTCTGGAGGTATGGTCCATGCCAGTTCTGGGCGTCGCGTGGTTGCTGGATCAAGTCCAGCAGGCCGCTCTTTCCCTTCGGGTAGTGCCCCATGTCCACTTCAAAGGAGTCGAGCGATGTCTTGAACGTTGACAACTGTGTCTGTGCGGCGGTCACGCGACTGCGCTCCGACACACCTGAAAATCTCGGCAGAACAATCGCCGCCAGTACGCCGAGGATGACCAGCACGAGCAGTAGTTCTACCAGCGTAAAAGCGTCCCGTGCCCGTTGATTTACGAACCGTTCTATGATGGTTGTCTTCATGATTATCTTTCCGTTGTTATTTGATGTATTGTTGCAGTGTGAAAATCGGCAGCAGCATACCGATGAAAATTGTACCTATGAAGCCGGCCACGACAAACAGCATCAGCGGCTCCGCAAATGCCACAGCCGTTTTCAAATTGCGGTCGAGGTCGCCTTCCGTGACGATGGCAATACGCACCAATTCAGTGTCCAGCCTGCCACTCTCCTCTGCGACGGAAATCATCTCCAGCGAGGATTTTGGGAACAATCCACGGCAATCGGCGAGACTTTGTCCAAGCCTGCCGCCTTCCTGCACGCGCTCTATGGAGTTCGATACCGCGTCCATGAGAATCTGGTTGCCGATGGACTTGCGTGCGACATTCAAGCTCTGCACGAGCGGCACGCCGGCTCCGAGCAGTGTGCCCAGCATCCGGCAGAAGCGGGCCATGGCGAATTGCGCGCTGATCGGCCCAACCAATGGCGCGCGCAGGATAAGCCCTTCCCACCCGCGGCGCCCTTTTTCGGAGGCAAACCAGTTTCTGAGCAGGTATCCGATGACGAACAGACCGACCGCCACGAACAAACCGTAAGCTCGCAATACCTTGCTCGCCGCAATAATGAGTTGTGTGATCACCGGCAGCGAGCCGCCAAAACTGGAAAAGAGTTTTCCCAGGCGAGGAACGGCAAAAATAAGCAGGCCGGTCACCACTGCAATAGCCAGCACAACCAGGATGCATGGGTAGAGCAGGGCGGTTGTAACTTTCGAGCGCAGTTCCTTTTCCCGCGATTGAAAATCGGCGATTTGTGCCAGCACGACGTCGAGAAAACCGCCTGTCTCGCCAGCTTCCACCATCGCGACATACACGCGCGGAAAGACCTCCGGCGACTTCGCCATCGCGTCTGCCAGCGACATGCCGTCTATTACCAGACCGTGAATCTCCTTCCATTTTGCCGCGGCAGCGGGATGTGCGGCCTCCGTGTACAAAATCACAAGTGCCCTGCTCAGCGGCACGCCGGCGGCGAGCAAACTGGAAAGAAGCCGCGTAAAAGTCTCAAGAGCTTTTGCTGAAACCTTCTGCGATGAAAAATTGAGCGACATCGGCAGTGCCGAGGTCGCGTCTGCCGGCGTCGCCGCGTTTTCAGAGAGACTGACCGGTCGCAACCCGCGCGTTTCCATCTGGCGAAACGCATCGGGCCGACTGGCTGCTTCCAAGCGTCCTTCAGCCATAACGCCGTCGGTCTGCAATGCTTTATATAGGAATGTTGGCATGGCTATTTTGTGGTTCGTTCGACTTCCTGCGCGGTAGTCACACTCAACACTTCTTCGACCGTCGTGATGCCGCGCCGGACGAGTCGCCAGCCGTCTTCCGCCAGTGTGCGCATGCCGGCACGGCGCGCGGCGTCGCGAATCTGGTCGGACGAGGAATTCTTCAGAATCAACCGGCGGATTTCATCGTCACTATCCATCCATTCAAAAATACCATGCCGGCCATGAAAGCCTGTGTTGCGGCATTCCCCGCAGCCGGTCGACTGATAAACGGTTGAGGACGCCGGTATGCCTACGCGAGCCTTGAAGGTTTGTGCTGCCGGCGAGTTGTCTTCCTGTTTGCAGTGTTCGCACAACACGCGCACGAGGCGTTGCGCCAACACGGCTTGCAGCGACGATGCAACCAGGTACGGTTCGACGCCCATATCAACGAGCCGTGTCAGCGAGCCGGCCGCATCGTTGGTGTGCAGCGTTGAAAATACGAGATGACCGGTCAGCGACGATTGCACGGCGATCTGAGCCGTTTCCTGATCGCGAATTTCGCCTATGAGAATAACGTCAGGGTCATGGCGCAGAATCGAGCGCAAACCGCGCGCGAAGGTGAGGCCAGCCTTTTCGGAAACCTGGATCTGGTTGATGCCGCGCAGCTGATATTCGACTGGGTCCTCGATCGTAATGATCTTGCGAAGAGCGTCGTTGATTTCGTTGAGAGCCGTGTATAGTGTCGAGGTCTTACCGCTGCCGGTCGGGCCTGTCACCAGAATGATTCCGTGCGGCAGTTGAAGCACGCGCCGGAAACAGTCCAGTTCGCGCTGGTCCATGTCCAGTTCGCCCATGCCGCGCAACGTCGCGTTCTGCCGCAGCAAACGCATGACGACGGCTTCGCCATGCAACATCGGGATCACCGAAACGCGGATGTCCACTTCGCTGTCTTCGATGCGGATTTTGATGCGACCATCTTGGGGCAGGCGTTTCTCGGCGATGTTGAGATGGCTCAGAATTTTCACGCGCGAGACGATGGCGGGCTGGAAGCGTTTTAGTTGCG
This sequence comes from uncultured Victivallales bacterium, assembly GCA_964487695.1. Classification (GTDB taxonomy): domain Bacteria; phylum Verrucomicrobiota; class Kiritimatiellia; order UBA8416; family CAZASC01; genus CAZASC01. The sequence continues at coordinate 23,912 of CAZASC010000026.1, read as the reverse complement.
CAGGGACAGGAATGTCCTGCAGCACTCCGTCAATTCTGTAGCGGATGCGGAACTCGTCCTCGAACGGTTCCAGATGAATGTCCGAAGCGCGCAACTCGATCGCGTCCCGCAATACCTGGTTGACGAAATGAATGATGGAAGCTTCATCCCCGGCGGCCGTATCGAGATCGGTGTCTTCCAAGTCCTTGTCCACGACTTGAAAGGATTTTTCCTCGTGCAGCGTGTCAATCGTGTCGGCGCCGACGCCTAGATGCTTCTTGATCGCGCGCTGGATGGCTTCGCTCGTGGCGAGGACCGGCGTCAGGTTCAAGCCGGTCAAAGTTTTGAGAGAATCGAGCCCCTGCGTCGCGAATAAACGGCTGGTTGCGATTTCGGACAAGCCGTTCACCCGCCGCAGAGGGAGCAGTTGCTCCTTTAGAAGAATGCGCGCCGGGAAAAGGGAGAGAAGTTCACGATCCGGCTCAACGCCATCCAGATTTTCGTAGATCAGGCTGTATTCGCCTGCAAGCCACTTAAGGACATCCTCTTCGTTCTGTCCGTCGAATTTCACGCGTCGCAATGACTCGGCGTCGGTTGCGGACAGTTGCCTGGCCGCCACCATCCGGTCAAGCAATGCCTGCAACGATGACTCTTGAACGAGCGGATCGCTCATGCGCCGGTCTCCAGCTATTGTGTTCTGTTTTTAAAAAGGGCTCACCGAGGACGGTTCGCCCCACCTTTCGTTCAACAGGTAGGGCGACGCGTCCTCGCCGAGCCGTGAACTTTATCGTAAACATGTGTCATATTTCGGCGGAACAGTCTAATTCAGCAAGCCCAGTAATACAGCTTGCGCCTCCTGCCTGACGGTCAGGACCTTGCGCAGGTTTTCCTGGGCTTCCGCGAGTTTGGCTTCCTTGTCTTTGTGGGCCGCGCGATATTTTTCCAGTCCTGATTTGATCTGGTCCATGGGCGCATTGGAATCGAGGGACTTCTGTAAGGAGTCTGCTTCCGGGCTGGACTGATCGGACGAGCCTCGCCCTGCGTTGTCGCCGTTGTTACCGCTTCGCCGGCCAAAGCCGGACATGCGAACCATGGCGTCGCGCCTGGCGTCAATCACCTTTTGCACCATGGGTTTGACCGCCGTCCACTCGACGTCGTTCGTGAAGGCAAGCTTGTCTTTTACAGCATCCATTATACGCTGCTGAAACTGCGCCGGGTCGAAATTACCTCGTCCACCCCGCCGTCCCTGCTCTGCTTCATCGCTGTTCTGCGCCATTACTGAGCTTGCAATAAGGCAGAGCCCCACCGCTACTCCAGAAATAACAGATAGTTGTTTCAATTTCATCACGACGATTTTCTCCTATGGTTTGTTTTGCGTGGCATTGGTGGTTTAGCACGAAGTGTGCCGGTACGGAAATCTTCGTGTTTGCTCGAAAACGTCTCGCGCAGCCGCGCAAATATTGCGCAATAGGACTGGAAGTGTGCAAGGCTTGCGCGCAAGATTCTGCTAAACGCAGCCGCATTTTGGGATGGGCTGCTACTCCGACATGGGGCACATGCCGGAGCCGCCGCAAGCGCCGCTATCGGCGGAAGGGCAGGAGGCGCAGTGCTCCGAGCCGTGATCGTGGCCGGATGCGGGGGCAGCAACAGCGAAGGTTGAAAATGCTTTATTGATCTTTTCCGCACCGCATTTTGGACATTTTTTGGGATAATCTGTCTTGGTTCGGATCAGGACCTCGAATTTGTTTCCGCACTTTTCGCAACCGTATTCGTAAATAGGCATGTTAGTTACCTCCTGTTCGCGATAAAGACAGGCGACATGGAGGCGTGAACCGGAATTGAACCGGTGTACCAGGTTTTGCAGACCCGTGCCTAACCACTCGGCCATCACGCCAAAAACAATTGCCTGAAGCTACGGGAAGCCTTTATGAGGGTCAAGAACAATGAACTGAGTAATTAACTCAGATTTAATGGCGGCAAAATCTCTTATGGACGTGCCCTTGTTGAGCGTAGTACCGTATGTAGTACCGTATAGGGGTGAGACGTAGATTTTAGGGCGCACGATGCTGCGATTGAGAATGGAAGGATTTTAAGAAATAATGAAGACGATTGTTTACTGCAGTTGCTCGCACTATCCCGACCTTGTGCCGTCGGAAAAAAGGATGGGCGTTCTGTCGGCCATCAATACATGCGATGCCGAAGTCGTAATCGTGTCCGACTTGTGCAAACTGGCCGCGAACAAAGATCCTGAACTTGCCCGCATGAGAGACAGCGATGAACTGGTTATTGTGGCCTGTCATCCGCGCGCCGTCAGCTCACTTTTTCATGCAGGCGGAGCTCCGCTCAAGAATGGCAGAACAGAAATCCTGAACTTGCGATCGCAAAGCGCCGAAGAGATTGCAAGGCGTTTGACTTCCCTCATGGCAGCGAAAAGTCGCAAAGAGAAAGTTGTCGAAGCAGAGCCGGATCACGCCGATGAATGGACCCCGTGGTTTCCGGCAATAGACCGCAGTCGCTGCAAGAATTGCAAGCAGTGCCTGAGTTTCTGTTTGTTCGGTGTGTACGAAGCCGACGAGAAGGGGAGGGTTGTTGTAAAAAATCCACGCAATTGCAAGACCAACTGTCCAGCTTGCTCAAGGATATGTCCTGAAGTGGCTATTATATTCCCGAAATCTGCAGAGGCGCCGATCAACGGCGCTGAGATAAACGATGAGCAGGCGGCGCGGGCGAATGTAAAGGTCAACATGGAGAAGATTCTTGGCAGCGATCCCTACAAGGCACTGGCCGAGCGCAAGAAACAGGCAAAAATGCGCCTGGTTGACCGGGATAAATTGAAACAGCGCTAATGACTAACATCGGTATCCAGATGCTTGACTCCGCTCGGCGCGCCAGAGGCATATTGCCGCCGGAGTCATTGCAACGGATTACCGGCTTCGTCCTCGGCAGGGTCAACAAAGACGGTGGATTCCTCAATCGCTCGAACAGGAGCGATCTTTATTATTCGATTTTCGGCATGCAGTGTCTTGCGGTGGTCCTGCAGACCAATTCGGGCATTGCCAGGTTGGTTCGGACGCTCAGACATGTTCTGTTGTTCCGTCGAATCGGCGGGTACGTTTCCACACAAGCATCGCGTGTTGACGCACTTGATTTCGTCCATCTTTCCTGTCTTGCCCGATGTCTTGCAGCGGTGCGCGGGGGGCATGTCGCGGGCGATGTAGCAATTACAATAGCGCGGCGTGCAGAGGAGTATAGAACTGGCGACGGCGGTTATCACGTAGCGAAGAATGCCGGGCATGGAACGGCCTACGCATGCTTTCTTGCGCTTCTTATTTATGAGGCGCTTGGAGTCGAGATTCCGCACAAGGAGGGAATCCTGAAATGCATCCGGCGTCTCGTGGCAAGGGATGGCGGTTATGCCAATGAGCCATGTCTGCCGGTAGGGACGACAACCACGACTTCAGCCGTATGCCTGATTCTCTCGGCATTGGGCGAATCCGTCGATTCCGGCATCGCCGATTGGCTGCGTGCCAGATGCGTCAATGGAGGTTTTCTTGCGACGCCGGATTCTCCCATACCAGATCTGCTCTCGACGGCGACAGCGCTTCACGCGTTGGCCATTATCAAGCAGCCAATGAAAGAGAGGCGGGATTCATGCGTTGATTTTGTAGAAAGCCTTTGGCACGAAAACGGTGGTTTCTTTGGAACGCAGATCGATTCGATCCCAGATTGTGAATACACTTTCTATGCGCTTCTGGCGTTGGGAAACCTCGTATGACGGATCTTCAAACAAAAGCGAGTGAACTGCTGGCGATAACGAGAACCCGGCTCGTTGCAGAGATCGGCGCACATGGGCATTGGGAAGGAGCATTATCGAGCAGCGCACTTTCCACGGCTATCGCAGTATTCGCTTTGGCCGAAGTAGACAGGGATGTCAATCGCAAGCTGATAGAGCGTGGACTGGACTGGCTGACCGACAATATCAATGCCGATGGCGGTTGGGGCGATACCACGGCAAGCAAGAGTAATATCAGCACATCACTGCTCTGCTGGGCCGCGCTATCGCTCTCCGATAGCGCAAACGCATTGCATAAAGGTGCCGTCAAGAAAGTTGAAGGCTGGCTGACTGCATGCATCGGAAATATTTCGCCACCGGGAATCGCTGACGCGATTTTGAAACACTATGGAAAAGACAGGACTTTCGCGGTTCCAATTCTGAGCATGTGTGCGCTTTCAGGACGGCTCGGACCGACTCTCGCGGCATGGGAATTTGTTCCCCAACTGCCTTTCGAATTTGCAGTGTTGCCACGCAGGTTGTTCAAGTGGCTCCAGCTTGGCGTGGTCAGTTATGCGCTGCCTGCCCTGATAGCGATTGGCATCGTTAAACATCGCCACGATCCGATAAACAATCCCTTGTTGCGTTTCATCCGCAATTTGGTCGAAACCCGTGCAATGGCTGTTCTTACTGGCATACAACCTTTGGATGGCGGCTTTCTTGAAGCCACACCGCTGACAGGCTTTGTGGTGATGAATCTTGCCGCATCGGGGTATCGCGATCATGTCGTGACATCGCTCGGAGTAAAATTTCTAGTTTCATCCGCGAGGGAGGACGGCAGTTGGCCGATTGACACCAATCTTGCGACGTGGGTCACAACGCTGGCTGTCAACGCACTTTCCGAAAGCGGAGCGATTGGTGAGCACCTCGGACAGTCTGGAGCCGGGAAGGTGCGCGAGTGGCTGGAATCGCAGCAGTACAAGGTCGAGCATCCTTACACGCTTGCTCCGCCGGGCGGGTGGGGATGGACGGACTTGCCTGGCGGCGTTCCGGATGCCGACGACACGGCTGGCGCATTGCTGGCATTGCGTCGGTTCGGCCCCGCCGACGCGCATATAAGGACATCGGCTACGGCTGGAATCGAATGGTTGCTTGATGTTCAGAACCGTGATGGCGGCTTTCCGACATTTTGCAAGGGGTGGGGAAAACTGCCTTTCGACCGGAGTTGTCCCGATGTTACAGCCCACGCGCTCCGGGCTCTCGACGAATGGTACGACGATGTCGTCCCTTCTTTGCGGTCGCGGATTGACAATGCAATGCAGAACGGGATGGACTTTCTATCCGTTGCGCAGGACGACGAAGATTCGTGGTCTCCGTTGTGGTTTGGCAACGAGAATGCGCAAAACTGGAAGAACGTCACTTTTGGAACAGCGCAGGTGGTGCGGGCGTTGTGTCTGATCACGCCGGAACGATTGCCAAAGCTTGACGTGCTGGTGGAGACAGGATGGAGCAGATTGTTGTCTCTGCAAAACGCAGACGGCGGTTGGGGTGGCGGTGTCGGCGTCAAATCCACAATCGAGGAAACAGCGCTGGCCATTGATGCGCTTGCGGGGTCGGGCAACAACGAGGTAATCTCGCGGGGTGTGGATTGGCTGGTCGAACATACAGATGGGGGGCGACGGTTTGATCCTGCGCCGATCGGTCTCTACTTCTCGAGTCTCTGGTATCACGAGAAGCTTTATCCCATGATCTTCGTTGCCTCGGCACTGGGGCATCTGACGAATGAAGTAAAGCCACCGCTATGAGGTGGCTTTGTGTGAATCGGGCAGCCAACTCATAGCACTGGCTGTACTGGGTGCGGCAATTAAAGAATATGAACTCGTGGACACTGATAGTTCGAAGCGTTCGATTTTACATGAGGGCACATCTCGGCGTGCTCCTCGGTGTTGCCATCGCAACCGGGATAATTGTCGGGGCTCTGGCGGCAGGCGATTCCGTGCGCGGGAGTCTCAGGCAGATTGCCCTCCAGCGATTGGGCTGCACGGAATATGCGCTTGCTTCCGGCGATCGATTCTTCCGCGCAAAGCTCGCGGATGAATTGTCAGCACGCGTCGCGTCTGAAATCTGCCTTGCACCGGTTCTTCAATTCCGCGGCATTGGCGTCAATACCGAGGGTTCGGCACGTGCCAACAATATCCAGATTCTTGGCGTTGACGAGCGATTCTGGCGTCTCGGAAGCGCGACGAAATATGAGATTGGTTCTGATGATGCCGTCATAAACACTGCGTTGGCATCCAAACTCGGACTGAAGTCAGGTGACGTGTTGCTTGTCCGCATCGCGAAACCGAGCGCGCTTCCAGCCGATGTGCCTCTCACTTCTGATCGCAACGCCACGGTGGCGATCAGACTCAATGTCAAAGCTGTAGCGTCAGATACCGAATTCGGGCGGTTCAGCCTCAAAGCCAACCAGACAGCTCCTTTGAATGTTTATGTTTCCCTGCCAGTGCTGGCTGGAAAAATGGGAATACCAGGGGAGGCCAATGCGATGCTGGCCGGTGCGAAGTCGAACGCGCACGTGAATGTATCGGAGATGGATAGGGTGATCAAACAGACATGGCAGCTGGCCGATGCAGGTCTTGAATTAAAGCAATTACCTGGCTCGAACGGCTACGATCTTGTGTCAAATCGCATTTTTATCGAACCAGCCGCGGCTGATGCGGCAATGAAAGCTCTTCCAGGTGCAAAAGGCATCCTGACATATTTCGTCAATCAGTTCACGGCCGGCACCAACTCAACACCATATTCATTTGCGTCGGCGTCCGGTGAGCCGCTTGTTCCGCCTGACATGCCTGATGACGAGATTGTCATCAACGAGTGGCTTGCAAAGGACTTGAGCATTGGAAAAGGTGACACGATTGAATTGCATTACTACCTTCCGGAGGGTGGACGAACGCCAACTCAGACATCCGCCGTATTCAGGGTGAGATCGGTTGTGCCGATTGCAGGTGCTGCGGCTGATCGGGAGCTTACGCCGGTTTTCCCTGGGCTGTCGGATGTGGCTAATTGTCGAGATTGGGATGCAGGAATTGCTGTTGATCTCGGCAACATCCGCAAGGTTGACGAGGATTATTGGAAGGAATACCGTGGCACGCCCAAGGCATTCGTGACTCTACGCAGTGCCAGATCCATGTGGGGAAATAGATTCGGGAATCTGACAGCTGTCAGATATTTGACACAAGAAAACGCGGAAGACATACCGGCCCGAATCATGAAAGATCTCGATCCCGTATCTGTTGGCCTGGTGTTTCTGCCTGTGCGGGAAGGTGCGCTCAGGTCCGCAGGTGAAGGTACGGACTTCGGTCAGTTGTTTGTTGGCCTCAGCTTTTTCATCGTTGTTGCTGCGCTGCTATTGACAGGGTTGCTTTTTGTCTTTGGCATCGAGCAGCGGGCGCAGGAAATGGGACTGTTGCTTGCGCTTGGATTTACTGTCCGGCGCGTCAGAGGACTTCTTCTTGGCGAAGGCCTGGTTGTTGCCGTTATCGGAGCCGCGATGGGAGTCGCCTGCGGTCTGCTGTACAATGAAGCTGTACTTCGTGAGCTGGGAACTGTGTGGCGCGGTGCGGTTGGGATGTCTAATTTGCATGTGCACGTTGTGCCGTCAACACTCTTCATGGGGTTTCTTTGCGGCGTGGTAATGGCGCTACTGGCAATGATTGCGATGGTGCGACAGCAGTCTCTAAAATCCGTTGCTCAATTACAGAAAGCTGGCGGCGCAGCGGTTCAAGGCGGGGGGAGCCGGCCAATGGCGAGTCTGCTGACGATGGGAACGTGCTTTATTGGCGTGCTGGCTATTGCAGTCGTCACACCCAACAGGCAGGCCGTGGCCGCATTCTTCGGCTGCGGAACACTGCTTCTTGTCGGGGGGCTTGCCTTTTGGAATATGGTCCTGATTCTGATGGAGCGGCAGGGAAATGGTGTCAAGCTGACGACTGCAAGAATGGGGTTTCGAAACTGCGCCAGACGCCGCTGGCGGAGCCTCGCCGTCATTGCACTGCTCGCCGCAGGCATATTCATTGTTGTCGCTGTCGGGGCGAATCGTCAAAATGTGTCCGACGTTGAACGTAGCCACTCCGGCACAGGTGGCTTTTCATTTATCGGCGAGACTACCATGCCTGTTGCACACGATCTTAACACGGAGCAGGGGAAACGGCGGTTGGGACTCGATGGCGGAAAATTGGCTGGTGTCGGTTTTGTTGCGATGCGCGTGCACGACGGCGACGACGCCAGTTGTCTTAATTTGAACAAGGTGCAGAGCCCTCGTGTGCTTGCCGTAAAACCGGAAGAGCTGGCTCAAAGAGATGCATTTTCCTTCAAACAAACGATTACTTTCCAGGATCATGATCAAGCCTCGGCGGCGTCAGAGGAAAGTCCCTGGTTACTGCTTGATCGCAAGATGGATGATGGAAGCATTCCTGCCATCGCAGATGAGACGGCGATCACATGGGGGCTTGGCAAGAAGCTTGGCGACACGCTGGATTATACGGACGAGAAGGGACGCAGTTTCAAGATAAAACTCGTAGCTTCGCTGGAGAACTCCATTTTTCAGGGCAGTGTACTGATTTCTGAGCGGGCATTTCTCGAACGCTTTCCGTCAACGGATGGCTATAGCTTCTTTCTTCTCGATGCGCCCAGAGATCAAAGAAAAAAGACGGCGGAGTATTTGGTCGGGTCATTGCAAGATTACGGTCTCGATCTGACGCCAGCGGCGCAGCGTCTTGCCGAATTCAATGTCGTCGAAAACACGTATCTCTCGATCTTTCTGGCGCTGGGCGGCATGGGCCTGATCCTTGGGAGTATCGGTTTAGGTGTCGTCGTTCTAAGAAACGTCATGGAACGACGCGCCGAAATGGCTTTATTAAGGGCAGTTGGTTTTACCCGGCAGTCGCTCAGGATTATGGCGCTGTTGGAGCACGGTTTTCTGCTGGTGGCCGGGCTGCTCTGTGGCACCATTTCGGCCGGTGTTGCGGTTCTGCCCGCGCTCTTTGCGAGGACCGCCCACGTGTCATTCGGTTGGCTCTCTCTGGTGATAGCTGGCGTTGCTGCCAACGGACTCCTGTGGACCGCTCTAGCGGTAGTTCTTGCCACGCGGGGAGATTTGATGGCTGCCTTGAGGGACGAATAATCCAATTTCGTATTTCACGCCGACGACGGCACGGTTTTCTTGACTGTTCACATCCAGCGGGTTACACATACCAATCATGCTGACGCAGCGTACAAGTGGAATTTTTCTTCACGTTTCATCTCTGCCGTCGCCATTCGGGATTGGCGACATGGGGCCGGCCGCCTACGCGTATGTCGATTGGCTCGTTCGGGCGAAGCAAAGTCTCTGGCAGGTTCTACCTGTCAACCCGGCCAGCGCAGTGAGGCATTATTCACCCTACGAGGCTACGTCGGCATTCGCTGGAGATCCGCTTCTTATCAGTCCCCAACTGCTGTGTGACTGTGGATTGCTGGCAGGGAAGGACCTGAAGCTTGAAAAGTCACTATCGGATGACCGCGTAGCCTTCGCCGAGGTGGTGTCGGCTAAAACGGCGCTGTTTAACAAAGCCTATGAGGCGTTCAAAAGTCAACCTGAACCGGAGTCGTTCCGGCTGTTTTGCTCGGAACATTCTTTCTGGCTTGATGACTATGCGGTCTTTTCAGCACACAGCGCATCGGTGCCAAACATGTCGTGGTGGGAGTGGCCCGTAGCCTTGCGTGATCGCAAGGAACTTAAACTGGACGAAGTCAGGGATGAAGCCGAGGACGTCATCAGGAAGGAGAAATTCCTTCAATACCTTTTCTTCGGGCAATGGTTTCGTCTGAAGTGCTACGCGAACGAACGCGGCATTGCAATTGTGGGCGACATTCCATTCTATGTAGGACGCGACTGCGCGGATGTGTGGGCACACCCCGATGTGTTCAAGCTGGGCGATGACAAGAAGCCGAAGGCTGTGGCAGGTGTTCCACCAGACTGTTTCAGCGATACCGGGCAGCTATGGGGCAATCCCGTGTACGACTGGGATCAACTCCAAAAGGCCAATTACAGGTGGTGGATCCAGCGATTACGCCATAATCTGGCGATGTTTGACGTCGTTCGCATTGACCATTTTCGCGGCTTCGCAGCCAACTGGGAAATACCGGCTGATAGCAAGACAGCCGCGGTAGGGCGCTGGTCGCCGGGCCCTGGCCGACGTTTCTTCGGGGAGGTCTTCCGGCATTTTCCGTTTGCTCCGATTTTCGCTGAAAATCTTGGTATTGTAACCGCAGACGTGGGCGAATTGATTCGCGAATTCAACTTGTCAGGGATGGAAGTGCTCCTCTTCGCATTTGACGGGGACGCGAGCAATCCATACCTGCCTCACAACCACGTGCCCGATGCGGTGCTCTATACAGGAACGCACGACAACAACACCATCCGGGGGTGGTTCGATGACGAAGCCGGACACGCTCAGAAGGAAAAATTATTCGCGTATCTCGGCCACGAAGTCTCTTCTCAATATGTCCATCTGGAACTGATCCGCATGGCCATGAAGTCGGTCAGCAAAGTCGTAATAATTCCGATGCAGGACGTTTTGGGGCTGGGAAGCGCGGCTCGAATGAACCGGCCGGCGACGCTGGTTGGCAATTGGGAATGGCGCATGCGGCACGATCAGGCGGCCCAGGCTCCGGACAGGCTCATTGCTGAGTTTGTCCGGATCTACGGCAGGACTTGAAGACTGATTCCGTGCCATTATCGTCCTCTGCCTTGACTGTTTCACGCCAATGCGAGCCGGCACGTGGCGGTTAACATGGGCAACTTGGTTTGCCACCCTGAACTCGGCTTCGTCCTTCGACATCGCTCAGGGCTAGCCGGATTCAGGGTAACTGGCGGAACAGGTCTTTTTCATTCTCAATGATAAGCTTTCTGTTCACAAAGCCTTGTAGGCATGGCAAAAAAGGCGGTATATGGGCGAAACTTGGCTTGACGCGTATGCTCGTAGCGGTAGCGGTACCTTCTTCCACCAATAGCGACTGCCCTCCGTAACTGAAGGATTACCCTGTAAGATCGCGGTTTGTTGACTGGAACATTGCTGTCGGCTACTATGCGCAGCGATGAAAACAGCGAAGATAAGACGTTTTGTGATTTCCGTGCTCATAAGGGATCGCGTGGGAATCCTGCGCGACATCACAAGCGCTGTGACCAACATGGGCGCCAATATTGACGGTATCAGCCAGACTGTCGTGGCTGGCTATTTTACTGTCACACTCACCGCCACTTTCCTTGCCAACCGTGACCCTGACGAGATCAGCAGGCGCGTCGTGGAAAACTTTGTCAAAGACGAGGTTTCGGTGGTGGTTCGTCCTTACGAAGGATTGCCAGCCGCCCGGCCGGCTGTGGAGGGGGATGGCTATATTGTGATCGTGACAGGGAAAGATCGCGAAGGCATTCTAAAGGCTATAACGACTTTCATGGCTTCAAAAGGCATCAACATCGAAGACTGGCAGGTTGAATTCGATGGCAAGGATGTCAGGCATATAGGAGAGATAACGGTGCCAGCGGTTTTGGATATCAAACAGATGCAGGATGAATTCCGTCGCATACTGACGCCGATGAAACTCTCGTGCTACATGCAGCACGAAAACATATTCAGGGCGACGAATGAAATAGGCCCGATAAAGTCATTGCTGGGAGAGACGTAGAATGCTCAAGAAGAAAGATGTCCTGTCCACACTGCGCATGCTTCAGGAGGAAAATCTCGATGTGCGCACCGTGACAATGGGAATCAATCTCAACGATTGCGCCGATCGCAATATCAAGGCTGTTGCCGACGCTGTGGGCTCAAAGATCAAGACGGACGCCGGCAATCTCGTCCGCATCTGCGACCAGCTTTCAACCAAGTATGGGCTGCCGATCGTCAATAAACGGCTGGCGATTTCGCCTGCAAGCATTCTTCTTGAAGGGCACGAATCAGCCGATGCGCTGGTTCTCGCAAAAGCGCTCGACAAGGCGGCAGAGGAAGTTCGCGTCGATATTATCGGCGGGTTCACGGCGCTTGTGCAGAAGGGAATGACACCGGGCGAACGGGCACTTATCGAATCGCTGCCAATGGTGCTTGCAACGACCCGGCGCGTATGTGCATCTATCAATGTCGCCACAACCAAGGCCGGAATGAATGTCGACGCAATCCTGCTTGTTGGAAAGACAATTCTGGCTATTGCCGGAGCCACAAAGAAACAGAATGGATTCGGCGCAGCGAAACTTGTCGTGTTTGCCAACATGCCTGAAGACAATCCTTTCATGGCTGGCGCTTATCTTGGCCAGGGCGAACCGGAGCGCGTGATCAACGTTGGCGTCAGTGGCCCAGGTGTGGTCAAACGCGCAATAGACAGACTCATCAAGGCAGACCCCGATTGCACGCTGGACGAAATCGCGGAAGAGGTGAAACATACGGCGTTTCGCGTAACACGGACTGGTGAACTTGTCGGCAGGGAAGTGGCTTTGCGGCTCGGCGTCCAGTTTGGCGTGGTGGATTTATCGCTGGCTCCCACGCCACGGATCGGCGACAGCGTTGGCGAAATATATCAAGCCATGGGCGTGAAGAAACTTGGTGCTCCAGGCACAACCGCCGCTGTCGCGTTGTTAAACGACGCTGTCAAGAAGGGTGGCGCATTTGCGTCAAGCGCGGTTGGTGGTCTTTCCGGCGCGTTTATTCCGGTGATGGAAGACCACGCTCTCGCAAAAGCCGTTGCCGACGGGACGCTTACCCTTGAGAAACTTGAGGCGATGACGGCAGTCTGTTCCGTTGGACTGGACATGATCCTGCTGCCAGGCAATACGTCAGCAGAAACGATATGCGGGATAATAATGGATGAAGTCGCGATCGGCATGATCAACCGCAAAACAACCGGCGTGCGGCTGATACCTGTGCCAGGTAAAAAAGTCGGAGACAGAATTGATTTCGGCGGTCTCTTCGGATCCGGGACGGTGACGAACGTGAATTGCCCGACCGGCGCCGCTGACTTCGTTAATCGCGGTGGTCATATTCCTGCTCCAATCCAGAGCCTTAGCAATTGAGGGTACGGCATCCGGCGGTGGAATAACGGCGTCTCATGCCGGATGAGGAGAAAGAACGTTGAGCATCATGGGCGCGGTACGCCACGTATCGTGGATGCTCTTGTTCGCCGCATCATTTTGGGCTCGAGGGTCACCACACGCTTGCCGAGCGAGGATTCGAAGTTCCTCAGATCTTCACAAATGCGGTGTAGATTAGAGTCGAACTGTCTGGTGTGCTGCATGCGGTACTTGCGCACTTCAGCGACATATGGATCTTTCATGTTTAGTCTCCTAGGAAGGCATCTGGGGATACTATTTCCGGGCATTCATAGCCCGCATTTTCAACAGTTTGCCGTATCATCATCTTTGTGAATGGATTGTTTATGTGAGAGAAGTTCCAAGTAACGATGAAGTCCATTCCTTCTATCGCGGCGACAGCAATGTGCAGCGCGTCTTCAGGATACTCAGCTGGGATGCCACGTGCGTAGATGAGCGCCTTCGCAAGTAGCTCCGCCGCCGGAGTTGTGGCGAGCACAGGAAAAGCCTGGATTGCGTCAAGGCGTTTCCTGGCCACAACAGGATTGCCCTTGGCCGCTTCCTTGACAACGAGTGCGGAGACGAAAGGCAATATCTCCTTCGGAAGCATACGCCAAAATTCTTGTGTCGATTGCTGGCGTCCAGCTATGACCACGTCACGACTAATCAGCCCTGCGCAATAGCTCACGACACTCGTCTCAATGTAGACCTTCCGTTTCATCTGTCTAACATAGCATCACTGAACGGATACCATCAAGCACCGAACGTGAGTGTTGTGGGTCAGCGAGCTTGCGAGCCGTACCGAAGGGCGTGTTCGCAAAGCCTTTCTTCATCTTCTTTGCGAACGCCATGCGTGCGGCTGATACCTGTGCCAGGCAAGAAAGTCGGAGACAGAATTGATTTCGGCGGTCTCTTCGGATCCGGGACGGTGACGAACGTGAATTGCCCGACCGGCGCCGCTGACTTCGTTAATCGCGGCGGTCATATTCCTGCTCCAATCCAGAGCCTGACGAATTAACGTCAGAAGAACAGAAAGAAACCGTTGGCGAAATATACGATTCCAACTACTCCTGCGCATAAGCCCATATACCAAACCGGCTTCTTTTTCAACAGAGCGGCTACTGAGGAGAGGAGGATGGCTATTTGAAGAAAAATGACCGCTATTCCGAAAATTACTGAATGTCGCTTGGCGTCATCCCTGCCTTTTTCCAGGTCCTTGGCGTCCTTCTGTATCTGCGTCTTTTCGTCTTCATACTTCTGCAACTTTTGCGAATAACTATCAATAGTCTTCCTGTAATCGGAGATTAGATCGTCGTGCCCGCTTGTCACAGATTTCATTTCGAGCCGTAGATTATCCATGGAGGTCTCGTAAATGTATTCTTTGATGCTTTTTGACTGGTAATGCGACCACGTGTCCGAAGCCTGTGCCTGGCACATTACGGAGCGAGTCGAATATGAGCCACCTTTGAACGCCGACAGTGTTGCGCATACGGCGAATATAACGGTCGTAAGTGCGAGGTAATTCAGCCATCCTTCTTTTTTATCGTCAGCCATTGTGATTATTCCTTGCTCCTCTAATAATATTTCAATTCCCGACTTTTGATTTGCTGAAAAACATCCGCACTCACGGAGGGCGGCTACAGAAGATAAGGAGGGCGGCTACAGAATACACGAAAATGCCAGGCTTATGCTCTGTAGCCGCAGTCCGTGACCGCGGATTCCTGTTCTGTTAAATCTGTCTTGAGCCGATATTTTCAACACTCGACGCCAAAGATCAAGCGCCATTTATTTTTGAAAAACATCAACCGTCTGGCATGTGTTAAACAGCCATTTGCCATCCTGCTTCACGAGCGTGCAATTGAGTTCCCTGACTTCGCTGACACTGTCGCGAGATCCGGTTGCTTTGAATCTGGCTGTGAGTGTGACCGCGGCGCTGCCTTTTTCCGGAAACTCGATCGAAAGATCTGTCAGTTCCAGTGCGATCGCATCGAACTGTGCCCTTATCGCGGCGAATGCTGTGGCGGCCTCTTGCCGTGAATATGTGCCGTCGAGCGGCTGTATGTTGCCTTTGAGTTCACATGGATCGGTCATCAATTCCGAAAGGAGCTTTGCTTTCGACAGGGTAACGAAAAGGTTTTCGTCTTCATTCTTTCGTGCCAGCTCGGACAAACAGGCGAATTGTTTCCGGATGGCCTTCTTCTCGTTGGGCATGAGCCAGATGATGAGAGCGGCTGTTGCCACGAGGAGTAAAATGCCTGGGACTATTTGTTTGCTGTTTGTTACCATACGGTGCTCCCTGAAATGCGCTTTGTTTCAATCTCTCCGAATTGGTGTTCCTCAATCGGCACGCTTCTGTTGTCGCCCACCACGTAGAGACACCCGGCACGCACCTTCAATGGGGCTTTGTTCCAGTTGCATGGATATTTGACGTAAGGTTCCAGCAATTCCCGCCCGTCAACATACAGCTTCCCGCTCTTGAATTCCACTGTTTCCCCGGCAAAAGCGACGACTCGTTTAAGGAACATGACCCGCGTTCCTGCGAGGCGAACCATGACAACATCATGGCGTCGTGGTTGTCTCAACAGGTATGTCAGCCGCCACCCGAAGGTGAAGCCGAGGTCGTGATACGTCGGCTCCATGCTGGCGCCCTGAATGCGCATGGGAAGGCAGACAAACCGGAAGAAAATATAGGCGGATGTCGCCAGAATAAGAAATCGAAAGACGAACTTCCGATTGATTCTCGGAAACATGAACCTCGCCAATGCTCCTCTATGGTCATTCATCGGATGTTTATCTCTGTTCATGACATATAACACCTTGACGACAGATGAGTTCGATATTTGCAGAAGATGGGTGGAGCTGGAAGCAGAAAACTCTGAAGATGAAAACGAAGGAAAGGGACTTTCCGGCGATCAAGGGCTCGGGGCTTAGCCGGGACGATTCAGCAGGAGCAGTCCGGAGGTGATAAGGCATGTCGTTCCATCAAGAAGCAGACTGCATTTCGTTGGCGAGAAGAGCGCGGCGATCTTGTTTGTGACGGGACAAGGGCTGTATCCAAGCATGCACTGGCTTGGCATTCGAACATAAGTTGCCCATTCCTACGGCAGGATTTCCCGTCAGTTTGCCCCATCTTTCGATCTTTCGCAGGCGGCGCGCACAGCAGTGCAGCGCCACATGCGAAATCTCAAAATCTGGGGCAAACTGACGGGAAATCCTGCCGCTTAACGGAATGGCCAACTTGGTTTGCCACCACGCCTTGGAGGCGTGGTAACTGGCGGAAATGATGCTCACCATTTGGTGAGCCTGTATGAAAGGACGAATCGTTCCCTTCGGGCAAGTTCCAAGCCGTATTTCTGTATAAGCGAAGACCTCTTGCTGAATCGTCCCGGCTAAGGGAAAACGCTCCACATTATGGGTGTTTCACCGATGGCGCTGTTCCTGGCTGCGGGGTAGGGTTTCCGCACACGATCAATTAGTCCAAAGGAGATGCGCAATGACTACAATATTTGAGCAAGGTAAAACAACGTTACGAGCGGGCAATGCACGCAGCCGAACAAGCCGTGGCTGAAGAGGATAACCGAAGATCCAGCGTTGAGCTTGCTTTAAACACAAAGACCCCATTGCAACTCTGAGGATGGTTGGTTCGCAGGAGGCGAGGATTTACAGACATGAATGCAATGTCGCATTTTGGGCGAATAGTTTGTGTTGCGATGCTTATGCTCGTAGCCGGCTGTGGGAATCGCGACCGCGAAACCGCCGTAAAGCTTGTCAAAGTGATTGATATTCACGAGCTCAAAAATCTAATCTCTACGCAGACTAATGATGTCGTGTTTCTGCATTTCTGGTCAACATACTGTCCGCCGTGCATGGATGAATTTCCAAGCATGATAACGCTGGCCGACAAGTGGGAAGGGCACGGTGTGACGGTGCTGCTTGTCTCCGCCGATTCGCGCCGGAACGTTGTCGCTGTGAACGATTATCTTGTGAAGCACCAGATGCGGCATCCCTGCTATGTCGCAGATAATCTGAACGACACCTTTATCACCGCTATTTCGCAGAACTGGTCAGGCGCTCTGCCTGCTTCCTTCTTTTTGGATTCGCATGGAACGATTGTCGAATCCTGGGAGGGCACGCGGTCGTATGAAGCATACGATCAGGTTATCCGTAATCTGGTGAACGGCGATAAGAAAGGGAATATGAAACCATGAAATCGTTTTGGCTCCTGCCGCTCGTATGTGTGCTTATGACGATCCTGCCTGGTTCCGGGATTGCCGGCCTGCGCATCGGCGATCCGATCCCCGTGAAGGACGTTAAGATGAAAAATATTGACGGCCGTGAACTCTCAATAGGTGAAGTGGCTGGCGACAGGGGAACGCTTGTCATCTTCTCATGCAATCACTGTCCGTTCGTCAAAGCTTGGCAGGGGAGAATAGTCTCGATTGGAAACAACTGCGTTGGGCGTCGAATCGGGGTGATCATGATCAATTCAAGCGATCCCGCCGCCGATCTCGAAGAGGATTTTCCGCACATCAAGAATCAGGCAGATGCCCAGGGCTATATGTTCCCGTATGTGGTTGACGAGACATCCGACGTTGCAAGGGCATTTGGCGCGAGGCGCACACCCGAGGCATTCCTTTTCGACGCGAAAGGCTTGCTGATTTATCATGGCGGAATAGACGACAACGCTTTCGATGCCGATGAAGCGACGAAAAACTATCTCAAGGATGCGATAGACGCGTTGCTGGAGGGACATGAAGTGAAGATCAAAGAGACAAAGTCGCAGGGTTGTGGCATCTTGTTCAGGTCGAAAGACGCGCCCCCGGACGAGATTTATCGCTGAAAGTTGTTATTCCAAGCCTGTCGTGTTTATAGTGTTGGGCTAATGCTTTTCGCCGCAAGACATAAGGTTATCCCTCATGGCGGCAAATCGGACGATCTCGTAATCTATCGAGCAAATATCGAATATCAGTACAACCAGAATGAGGAGGCAAGAATGACAGCATTGTTGGCTACGAGGTCACATTTGTATTTCGTTTTTACGTTGATTATCGGTTCCGCCCTGGTTTCGAATGCTGCTGAGCCCGGCGGCGGTTCACCGCAATCGACCCCGTTTCAACTGCCGGCCCTGCCATACGCCATGAACCAACTGGAACCTTACATCTCATCTAACACCATGAGTTTTCACTACGGCAAACATCACCAGGGCTATGTGGACAGTCTCAATAAGCTGACCGCAGGCACGGAGTGGGCTGGGCAGCCGCTGGAAAGAATCATAGTGGCAAATGCCGGGGCAACCGATAAGACCGCCATTTTCAATAGCGCGGCGCAGGTTTGGAATCATACCTTCTTCTGGAACAGCATGAAGCCGAATGGCGGCGGAAAACCATCCGGACGCATCCTCGAAATGATCGATAAATCTTTTGGCGGCTTAGACCAGTTCAAGACCGCTTTCACCGATGCGGCTGTCGCACAATTTGGCAGCGGCTGGGTCTGGCTTGTGCAGGATGGTGCAACACTGAAAGTGGTCAGGACATCAAACGCCGACAACCCGTTGGCACATGGGCAAACCGCGATTCTGACTTGCGATGTGTGGGAACATGCATACTACCTGGATTATCAGAATCGCCGCAAGGATTTCGTGACGGCATTTCTGGATCATCTGGCAAATTGGGACTTCGCGGCAACGCAGTTAAAATAGTGGATAACAGAGGAACCAACACAATGAGATCGTCAACGACGTGGATCATCATAATGACAGTATGTTCAATGTGTCTTTCGGCAATCGCTGAAGACAAGGGGCTCGCAGTGAAGACCGAGGTAATAGAATACAAAGCTGGCGATGTTGTCATGCGCGGCTATCTGGCTTATCCCGCCGGCGTCAAGGACAAGGCTCCCGGCGTGCTGGTCTTTTCCGAGTGGCAAGGACTGAACGACTACGCGAAACATCGTGCGGAGCAGCTTGCCGGACTTGGCTACGTGGCATTTGCCGCGGACATGTATGGCGATGGTAAGGTTGCGAAAGACAACACGGAAGCCGGAACCCTGGCCGGTGCGCTCAAGGTAGGCGACCGCTCGGAACTGCTGAAACGGGCGACCGCAGCGCTCGCCACGCTGAAGGCACAGGAGCATGTGGATCAGACCAGACTCGCAGCCATCGGCTATTGTTTCGGCGGCACAGTTGCATTGGAACTAGTGAGAAGCGGAGCGGATTTGAAGGGGATTGTCACCTTTCATGCCGGGCTGGACACACCTCATCCAGCGGAAGCGGGGCGTATCAAAGCTTCAATTCTCGTATGTCATGGTGCCGACGATCCCTATGCGCCAAAAGCGGTGGTTGACGCTTTTCAGGATGAAATGAGAAAATCCGGAGCCGACTGGCAGATGGTGTTCTACGGTGGCGCGGTCCATAGCTTCAGCAATCCTGCATCTGGGAACGACAAATCGAAAGGTGTAGCGTACAATGAAGCGGCCGACCGGCGCTCATGGGCATTGATGCAGTCCTACTTCAACGAGATTCTCGGAAAATAGGATCACTCTTTGTTTGTATCGAGTTGCCATTTTCTGGCAGGATTGGACACGTAGTTGATGTTGACGCGGCCTCCGGGCCAGTCGGCATCTTTGATCGAGAAGTTCATCGTCCTGCCGCCTTGCGTGTCTTTGACTATGAAGGTGTAATTTTTTAAATAGCTGCTCTCGTTCATCACGGCCGAAAAAACAGCGTTGCTATTTTCGAACATCGGCATTCCTTCCGGAACATCTTCCGTGGGATAAATAAGCCCACCCAGAATCTCGGTTTTCGCACCATTATTGTTCATGATGTTGAGACCAGCTCCTTGGGCATTGAATCCAAGTATCCAAAGCTCGGCTCCATTGTTGACGATCTTCACTACGGGATTGCCGCCCTCGACATTGAGCTGGCGAGCCCATATCTTCTGGCCATGTCCGAAGATCCACGGCCCCGCCGACATGTCGTCAATGAACAGCGACCCGGCTTCCGGCGTGGCGCGATAGCCGGAAATGTCGCAGTGTTTCAGAACGAGCGTCTGCGGCCCGGCGTGTTCGATTGCCCAGGCTCTTTTCCCGTAATCGGTGTCGATCGCCACCCTTTCCATTACGACTACTGCATTGTTGGAAGCGTCGAAAGCCAGGATCGGCATGTTCTTGAAGATGTCGGGATTTCCGTACAAACCTGAATTCAAGCCGACGATCCTCCGCACATTCCCACGCACATGAATTGTTTTCCTGATTTCGCATCGTATGTTTGCCGGGAAATAAAGCGTGGTCTTGCCGAAATCGAAGGCCGCCTGGATGGCGTCTGACCAGTCGCCGTCTTTGACCTTGTCCTTGAAGCATGCGACATTCAGCCATGCCGACGGATCTTCCAGCGGCGGCGTTGGCGTCTCCTCGACCGGCAGATTGAGCGAAGTTCTTGGAGAATCGAACAGCATCTGGGGCTTCGCGGTCATATATTCCGCGACGCTTGATCCAGCAATAACCTTGCCGTTCGTCCTGATCGCAGCTTTATATCCGGATGTCTTGATATTTCTCGCGTATAGACTGCCCTTGTTTTCTATTGCGCAATTATCGGCGCTTCCGCCGTCAAATTCCCCGTCGAGTAAGACAACCAGGCCGGCGGGGTTGCCGTTCACGATTGCCGGCGCGGGCCCGCTGCTCGCCAATTTTCGGATTGAGAGGGAGTTGCCTTCGTTCAGTATTCCGGCTTCTTTCTGATCAACCAGGTCAATATTCTCGAAGACAAGACTGTATTCGCGATGAATCGTTTTGATGCCTACATCGAAGCCTTCAATCCGGATGTTTCTCTGCAGGCAGGGACCAGGCCACGGGCGGGTAAAATCGAGTCCTACGGCTCCGTCGCCGTCGCCGGACCGGACTAACACGTTCTCGATCCCGCCGGAATCATTCGCCTGAAACTCGATCCCGATGGCGTTGGTGTTTCCTTTTCCCGTGTCAATAGTCAGGTCGGAAATATAATTCTGCATTGCGCTGCCGCTGCCTTCGCCGCCGTTCCAGTTGCTGGCAATGATCACGGCTTTCGGGCTTTTCGCGTTGTGACCGAATCCAGGGCAGTCGTCCTTGAGTTTGATGATCGTCCTGTTTGTGCCTTCGCCCTGGATGGTCATGAAACGCGACCATTGACAACTGTCGCTGACGATATATGTGCCAGACGGAAAGTATACGGTGTTGTAAGCAGTCGGAACCTTATCGGCGCATTCCTTGAAGGCTTTTCTGATCGCTTTCGTATCGTCCGTCACTCCGTCGCCAATGGCACCATAGCGTAGCTTCACGTCAATATAACCGCTGTCGTTGGGCAGGGATGGTTTTGCGCTCGGCTTGAAACTGACATCCTTGATAGCGCGCGGAGTTGCCCGGAGAAACTCCCAGGCCTCCAAAGGCCGCTTCGTCACGCGCACCTCGTCAATCATTCCGGTTATGCCTCTTCCGTTCGGTTGTCCGCCGATGAGAATCGGGCCGGCATCCAGCGGTGCGATAGGCACAGGCGTCACGACGGTTGCGAGCAACTCGTAGTCGCAGTAGAACTCGACCCTGCTGCTGGTTGCGTCATATGTCAGCGCAATATGATGCCACGCCTTGCCGTCGGTAATGTGCGTAGGCCCGTCGTATCGGTTCTGCTCAAGCTCCTGAGTCTCGTGCCCCGGAACGGACACGCTTGCCTGCCACCAGTTATAACTGTGTGGCACGTCTGACCGATTGATGTGAATCTCGAAGGTCGCAGCTTTATCGTCCAGCCGAGTCTTCTTGAAGACCGGCAAAATGTCACCTGCTTTTGTGAGTTGCTCGGCGGCCGCCTTCACAAACATTTCGACTGTGAAACCTGACAGGTTGTTGCTGGCCGGGTTGAACGGGACCTGCACATAGCAACTGTTCGTCCCGTTATCGCGGACAAAAAGCGATGAGAGATTCGTCTGCGACGTTCTGGAGATCGGATCATAGATAAAGTCATCCGGAGTATCGCTGCAATATTCCATTTTTCTGGTTGATTCCTGCTTGGCGCGACCATTCACTGCCGCCGAGTTGGTTTCGGATTCCACGGTCTTGCCGTCGGCTGATACGCCGGATTGCCCATCCATCCGCCACCACGCCAGAGTTTCGCAGCGCGCAGTCAGTGCCGCGCCGGTCAAAAACATGACGATGAATGACGTTTTTACGAATTTCATTGAAGAAGGATAATACAGAATGCGTTAGTTTCTATCCAGAACGAATCTGCCACATGCCGCAACCCAAATTTCTTATTGAATACCTGGGATCAACTAGGCAGGCTCGTTGCAAAAACCGGTGCTGGCAGTGTTCCGGTGAGCTATCGATATGACGCTGACTCTCGCATGACGGCTCTTGTTGACGGGATGACGAACACGACGACGTTCCAGTACGATCAGCTTTCCAGACTCATCCAGAAAATCTACGCTGACGGTTCATTCTATCAGTACACATACAATGCCCGTGGCTGGTTGACACAGAGGACCGACGCCAAAGGTGTGGCAACAGGGTATGCATATAATAACGATGGGCAGCTGACCAACGTGAACTACGCAACCGATACCGATGTTCAATATTATCTGGACAATCTCGGTCGTGCCACCGGTCGTGTCGATTCCGCCGGAACATGGACTTGGACGTATGACCAGGAATCCAGCCGCGTTCTTTCTGAAACCCTGTCCGGGCAATCCACGGTTTCCTATTCTTATGCTCCAAATACATTCGATCTTGCCAGTGTCGGTTGCGGCAGTTCCACCACGTTCTACTCATGGACAGCCGGTCGCCTCACCAATGTCACCGCGCTTACCGCTTCTGCCCTGCCTCTTGGTTTTGCCTATTCCTATGTTCCCAACTCCGACCTGCTCCAGCAGACAGCCTATCTCGGCGGTACTGTCACCGTGTATCGGGCCTACGACGTTCTCAACAGGCTCACGTCAATATCGGCAGCCAATGACGCGGCAACCGTCAACTCGTTTTCCTATCAGCTTGACAGCCTTGGCCGCCGGGTGCAGCGTACTGACGTGGATAATTCCCAGACCCAGTGGAAATACGATAACTACGACCAGCTCACGAATGGAGTTCGTTCCGGCTCGGCGAATGGTGCAGCCGATGCCGCCTATAATTTTGGCTATCATTACGATCAAGTAGGAAACCGCCTGCAGGAAAACAGGGGGCAATCGCAGACCCTGAGCGGAGTCGAAGGGCTCAGTTTGACCGGCTCATTCAACAGCTTAAATCAGGTCACGCATCTGGCATGGAACGGCAATGCGGGGATAGTCGGCAGCGTTGCCTCGACGAACGCGGCTGTTCTGGTGCAAGGCTACACAAATGCGCCCCCGTTCTATAACCAGACCAACTGGCTTGGAGAAGCGGCGATGCATGAGGGTAGCAACAACATAGCGATTGTTGCATGGCAGGGTACGAATTACAGCGGGACTAATGTCACTGTCTTCATGCCTCCGCTGAATCCCGAACCCTTCTCCTGGGATGCGAACGGCAACATGTTGTCCGACGGCCAGCGCAACCTTACATGGGACAACGAAAACAGATTGATCGCTATCGAGACGAAGGCCAATCTGGGAATCACGCAGCTTCGGTCCGAATACACGTACGATGCTCAGTCCCGGCGCATCCAGAAGATAGACAAATCCGGATGGAACGGCTCCGCCTACGGCACTACAAACGTGATAAAATACGTCTGGGACGGCTGGTTGCTGCTCGCCGAACTGAACGCTGACAATTCGCTTAAGGCGTACAATGTGCATGGCCTTGACTTGTCGCAATCGCTGCAAGGCGCCGGCGGCATTGGTGGGTTGCTGTGTCGGATTGAGGGCGGAGCGAATTATCTGTTCACTTTCGATGGAAACGGGAACGTGACCGATGTTCTCGACACGAACGCGAACGTTGTTGCGCATTATGAATTCGATCCTTTCGGAAGAACTGTGGCGCAATCCGGCTCTTACGCATCGCAGAATCCGTGGAGATTTTCCACGAAACAGATCGAGCCAGCATGGAATCTATATTATTACGGCC
>CAZASC010000025.1:14035-38587 GCA_964487695.1 uncultured Victivallales bacterium | reverse complement strand
AAGCGTTACCACTTTCTATACCCCAAAAAGTCTCATTCCTTGTTTGTTAGCGCAACCTGGTCCACGAGGCACGAGTGGATGATACTGGTGATAACATATGGCGGCGTTCCGGACGCTCCGAGCCCTGAGTCCTATATTCTGGAATCTGCGTTCAATATCATCGTCTTCGCCGCCGCCAGCTGAAGTGAAGTCTTCGTTGAAGCCATTAATGCGAAACATGTCCGGTTTCCAGCATGAGAAATTGCATCCCTGCAATGGCGCGACAGTGGTTGATCGCCGCAAGCGTCTCCATCCAGGAAGAAAAATGGCCTCTTCCATATTGCGCAGTTCACCCCTTATTGCCCGCTGCAGCATTGTCGTCCAGAGACGTTCAAGCCTGCGTTTCGTAATCCAGCGATCTGTAAGTTGTGCAGTAAGTTCTTCCGCAAGTTGGACACGGCGCCCGACGAGATAGCATCCGGATTCCCTGAACGCCAGATGTTGTTCAACGAACGCCGAATGGGGGATGCAATCTGCATCCGCAAATATCAGATAGTTGGCAGCGGACCTGATTATGCCTTCATTCAGTATTGCGCATTTCCGGAACCCGTTCTTTTCGTGGCGACAATGGAGCACTCTGCCGGAAAAGCTGGAACGGAATTCGGACAGCGCTTGACCGACGCCAGGGCCGGAGCCATCGTCGCACACGATAATTTCAAAATCGCCGCTTGTCTGCATGCTGAACGCAAGAAGAGTGCGGCGCAGAAAGTCCACATGCTCATACGCCGCAATAAGAATAGAAGCCTTTATTACTTGTCCTGACACGTTTCGTTGATCCGATATTCCACTTTGACTCATTATCGACACCAGCTTGGAAGTACAAATGTAGTGGAATAGAGCAGATTCGTCGAGATTTGACGCATTGCTGGTGCGCTCACATGCGTTTTAGGGACACGACAGAGGATTGACGATGCGTGTCTTTCATCCTGGCCGGGGAGGCTGGCTGTCCAAATCTCGACGCTGTTCTTCCAAAGCGTCCGCCAGAAGTTTCTCCTGCTCTTGCTTTCCTTCGAAGCGCGACATGACGCTATAGAAACAAGGAACCACATAGAGCGTGAGAGCGGTCGAAAAGATTACGCCGCCGATGACAGCTATAGCCATGGGAGTGCGGCTCTCGGCGCCGGGTCCCCACGCCAAGGCGGCAGGCACGGCGCCCGCAATGGTGGCCACTGACGTCATTAAGATGGGGCGCAAGCGGACGGGACAAGCCGTCAGGAGCGCTTTCTGAACGGACGGTTCTCCTTTTTCCCTCACCTGATTTGTGAAATCCACCAGTAGAATCGAGTTCTTTTTGACGATTCCCATGAGCAGAATCAAGCCGATGACACTGTAGATGTTGATTGAACGATGTGTGACGAATAGAGCGATCAGCGCGCCGGAAATGCTGAACGGAAGAGCCATGAGTACTGAAATGGGATCTATGAAGCTGTTGAACTGTGAAGCCAGCACCATGTACGCCACCACAATGCCCAGCAGTAGAACCCAGACCAGGCTCTGCAGCGATTCGGCAAATGTCTGCGAGCTTCCCGTCAGAGTGATGTGATAGTCTGGCGGCAGGATCCGCTTGGCAATATCCTGGGCAGCGAGCAGGGCAGCTTGCTGTGATTTGCCGGCTCTTACATTGGCATAGATGGTAATTGACCTTTCACGGTTGCTACGCCAGATAGAGACCATGGACGCTTTTTCATCCATGGTGATCAGGTTGGAAAGTGGAGTTAATTCCCCCCGGTTGTTTCGGACAAAGAGGCTGTTTACCTTGGTGCGCGGATCCTCATCGCTCTCTTCGAGTTTGAGGCGGATATCATAACGGTGGCCGCCTTTTTCATACGTGCCAACGAGCACGCCGCCTATCATTGCCTCAACCACTTGAGAGATGCTGGAGATGCTCACAGCGGCTTCGGCCGCCTTCTTGCGGTCAGGCACTACATGTAGTTCCGGTTGTCCAAGGTCATAGTTGATGTCCAAGTCCGTTACCAGGCCGCTCTTTTCAAGTACTGCCATTATCTGTTTCGAGTAATCGGCCAAGTTGTCCCAATCCGGCCCCTGAACCGTAAATTCCACTGGGAACCCTCTCGAAGCGGTGAACGCCTTGGTGGAAAGGTCCTGAATTACGGCATGCACGTCGTGGATCTTATTGAATTCCTTCCGGCAGATGCCCATAAACTCCTGTTGACTCGGTTCATGGCCCAGAGCCGCATCAATACCGCGCTTGCCTTTGTCCTTCATTGTGACAAGCACGGAACCGCTGTTGGAGTCGCCAGGTGAACCCCCACCAACCTGCAGGACATATCGGTCAACCTCGGGGCGCTTCGATAGAAACTTCTCCACTTCACTGAACTTCTCATTAGAATACGACAGCGCGGAGCCGATCGGAGTTTTGAGCCGCACGTTGAATCTGCTTTGATCCTCGGAAGGAATGAATTCCTTGTTTAGAAACGAAAACACCGAGAAGCTCAAGGCAAAGACCAGCAACGCCACGACGATAACCTTCATGCGATGATTCAACGCCACGACCAGCGAATCCGCATAAACATCCCTTGTTTTGTTCATCAGCCATTCTATCCCTCTGCCGAAGCGGGTTGCCCGCTTTTCAATATCCACGAACTGTGAGCAGCGCATGGGCGTCAGAGTCAAAGCTTCCAGCAGAGACAACAGTACGGCCACGGTAATTGTCACTCCAAACTGGAAGAAGAATTTCCCGATTACACCGCTCATGAAGGCGACAGGCAGGAAGATCGCCACGACTGAGACGGTGGCGGCCATGGCGGCAAAAGTGATTTCCCTTGATCCGACCAGGGCTGCCAGAACTCTGCTCTTGCCCCTTTCCTGATGACGAATGATGTTTTCCAGAACCATGATGGCGTCATCCACCACAATCCCTATGGAAAGGCTGAGTCCCAATAGTGTGAAGGTGTTCAAGGTGAAACCGGCGAAATACAGTACGATAAAAGTGCCAACCGCCGAGGTCGGAATGGCCAGAAGAACGTTCAGAGTGGACGTCCATGATCCTAGAAACATCCAACAAACCAAGCCGGTCAAAAGAGCCGAGAGCAGAAGAGTAAAATCCAGCTCATGGACCGCTTGTTCTATGTAGCGGGTGCTGTCGAAGTTCACACCCAACTTCATGCCTTGTGGCAACCCTTTCTGAACTTCGGCGACCCTGGTTCTAACGGCTTTGGCCACAGCCACGGCGTTTGCCCCTCGCTGCTTGAGAATGTTCAGCGCGACGCAGGGCGTCCCCATGGCGCGGCTGATTCTCAAGGCGTCGGCCATGCCTTCCTCGACCCGTGCGACCTGACTCAGGTGAATTGGGATATAACTTGGCTGCCCACCGCGTTGATTGATGAGGAGATTGCCAAACTCCTCAATGGTTTTGGCTTCGCCCATGGTTCGGACGTTCAATTGTCTTTTACCGTCCTGCAACTGGCCGGCAGGAGATTCCAAGTGCTCGTTCTGAATCGTATTGATGACATCATTGACCGAAAGTGCATAGGAATCGAGGGCTTTCCTGTTGACCCAGATACGCAGATTCGGATCGCGATACCCACCAAGGGTAATGTCGCCAACACCTGCCACTGTCGAGAACTGATCCTTGATGCGGTCATTGGTAAAAGACATCAACTCTTTGAGCGGATATACGTCGCTCTCCAGTGTCAGCAACATGATTGGCTGATCCTCGGGATTCGATTTGCGGATTGTGGGCGACGTTATTTCCTTGGGTAGTTTCTGGAGAACGGAAGCTACTTTTGACTGGACGTCCTGAACAGCGAGGTCAATATCCCGGTTGAGTTCGAATTCGATTGTCACGGTTCCTTCACTGTCCTCCGACTCTGATGTGACGTTACGGATGCCTTGGATGCTCATCACCGCGTCTTCGACGATATCGACGATGGAGGTTTCTATAACCTCCGGCGCAGCTCCTTCCAGACGAATATTGACGGAAACAACGGGGTAATCCACGTCCGGAAGTTCACTGATCCCCATGCGCATGAAGGATATCCCGCCGAATACGATGAGCCCGGCCATGAGCATCCAGGCAAAGACTGGCCGTTTTATGGATATCTCGGATAAAGTCATCGCGTTCCCTGCACTTCCATCAGTGAGAGGCGGTGGGCCACTGACGCTTCCAGTTTCTCGTAGTCTGTCTTCGTCAGGTAACGGATCTTTTCCAGGGAACGCTCGGTATCCTGGTAAGCGGCCAGCGCCTGCAACACGTCTAGATTGGAGACCAGATTAAGTTCGTAGTCTTTGACATTGGCCTTGTAATTCTTTTCCGATGTGTCGAAGGCTTCTTGCAGTGCTGCCAACTGAGCCATATCGGACTTAAGGTTGTGGTACAATGAGCGGACTTCCTCAAGAGCCATCCGTTCAATCTGGCCTAATTGTATTTCGCTCTGCCGTTCTTGAGACTCGGCGGTCTTGACATTAGAACGAGTAATCCCTCCCTCGAATATCGGCATGGTCACGGCAATTTCGACATCCCAAGCCCCGTTAGTTTCCTGGTTGGGTCGCTGAACATAGTAGTCGCCGATCAAGTCTACGGAAGGCAGATAAGCTCCTTTGGCGACGGTAATATTGGATTTGGAAGCTTTCAGGTTGTTCCGGGCTGCTACGATGTCAGGCCGTGTGTCGATCTCAGATTGATAATTATCCAATGAGCCTATATCGATGGGCAGCTTATCGGTATCCACCAGTTGAATGTCTTGATCCAAACCTGTAAGAAAAGCCAGGACTTCTTTCGACACATTCAATTGGCCAAGTATCTGCTCTTTTTGAGCCTTGAGAATAGCCTGGGCAGACTGAACGGTGAGTACTTCAGTCGGTCTGGATCGGCCTATGGTAAGCCTATCCTGAAGCTCTTTGATTCTTTGCTGGTACAATTCCAGTTCGTTATCCAGAACACTCAAATCTTTTTGCACGGCCAGACGGTTATAGAAAGCTTGTGCCACGTCTTCGTAAAGCTGCGTACCTGCCCACTGCATGGCTTGTTCTTGCGCCATGATGGAGGCTTTCGCAGCATCAACAGCGGCAAAGTCCCTGAAGCCTTTGAATAAGGGCTGGTCAGCCGTAATTACCGCAGTCTTTTGTGCGGCGGACATATCCGTGTTTCCTGAATTCATAAGTCCCGGAGCATGTTGGTAGAAATAGGAATAAGAGCCATTGATAGAAGGAAGGATGGCGCCCCGAGCTCGGTGATACGTTTCCTCGGCTTGCACAACCAGCTCCTGCTGGTCGGCCAGAACCTCGCTTCTCTTCAGTGCTGCCCTGAAACAGTCCTCGAGATTGAGCGGCTCACCAGCCCTCAAAGAAGTGGCAGAAAATAAGAAACAAAGAATACCCAGGCACACACGAATGTGCTGCTTTTGTTCAGCAGTCATTCGAGGTGTGGCGTTTGGCCCGTATTTCATGATCATCGTAGAAAGTTCAGTCATCTTGTCCCGATACCTTATCAGTTTTCGCCAAACACGGAAATAGCATCTATGCAGATTTCTCCAGAATACTTGGAAGGACGACACAAACGCTGGTGCCGCTCGCCGGATTCGACTCGATCCTGATATCGCCTCCGTGCTGTACCACAATGGTATTTGCAATGGCGAGCCCCAACCCGGCCCCACCAGTGGAGTGCGACCGGGAATTATCAGCGCGATAAAAGCGCTCAAATAAATGCGGCAGATTGACAGGCGAGATGTTACCGCCTTCATCGTGAACCGATACCTCTATCTTTGATTCGCGTTTCCGAAGACTGATACGGATTTCCCCTCCCGCCGGACCGTGACGCAAGGCGTTATCCAGCAGGTTCGAGAAGAGTCGTCTTAACCGGGCCACATCGCCCCGAACGACGGATGGAGCAAGCTCGCAAACCAGTCTCCCGCCTGCATTTGCGATTTGTGTCTGGTATGACTCCGCAAGATCGGCTAGCAGATGGGCAAGATCGACATTATTGACTTGCATAAGATCAGCGCCTTCATCCAATCGAGCGAGCACGAGAAGCTCCTCGGCCAAATGTTCCAATCTACGCATGTCTTCAGTCGCTTCGTGTAACGATTTGCGGTATTCTTCCGCGGAGTGTTCAGATGCCAGAGCGACTTGCAACGTGCTTTTCGCGATCGCAATGGGCGTGCGTAGTTCGTGCGCGGCATCGGCGATAAATATCTTCTGCTGGCGCATCGTTGCGTCGAGGCGATTGAGCATCTCGCCGACGGTTTTCACGAAAGGCTGCAATTCCGCGGGCACGGAAAGGGAATGCCAGTCAAATTGTGCGAGGTTGCCGGCTGTAATGCCAGCCAACTTATCCGCAGTTTGCCTGATTGGCCGCAACCCCACCACAATCAACATACTGGACATCACAATCATTGCGATTACGACGATTAAAGCTGTAACAATGATGCCCCATAAGAGTTCGTGCAGTTCACCGTAGAGGTCTTCCGTGGATTGCGCAATGGCGATGTTGCCCGGCCCATCCTTGAGAACAACACTCAACCAGACCACGCGAAAGCGTCCGTGCGAAGTCCACATGTCGAACGACATTATTTGCCCTTGCGGTGGTTCAGCCATTCCACGTATTTTGTCGCTCAGAGCGCCGATGATGGGTTGAGAGCCAATCTCAATGGTGTTTTTGGCTCTATTTCCGAGCCAGACGCAGGCCGTCAGTTGTTGCTCGCCTGCATCTTCCGGCGAATTCTCCTCTCTTGGCTGGTCAGCCGAAGCGGCAAGAACAAGCTTTACATGGTTTGGACGATCTGTCACGAGCGTTGGATCGTCCATAATCGTTTGAATTGCTTTCCCGACGGATATAAGGGACCGGTCCGTTTGCGATAACACAAGTTCGCAAAAATTCGCATAAGCCAGAGCGGATATGACAACCATCGCCACGGCAAGGGCAAGTGCCACCGGAATCGTCAATCGCCATTTCAGCGACAAGGGAGTCATGAAGGCAAATCTTTCAGTATGTAGCCTGCGCCGCGCATAGTTTGTATGGGTTTGTGCTGGCCATCCTGATCCAGCTTCCTTCGAAGCGAAGAAATGTACACTTCCACGACGTTGGAAAACTTCTCACTTTCAAAGTCGTATAAATGTTCCATGATATCCGTCTTTGAGACGACTTGACCGCAGCGCATGGCGAGATACTCCAATAGACGATATTCCATGGCGTGAAGGGGCACGGGTTCTCCAGAACTTCTGACCTGGTGCGATGAGGTATTGATCTCCAGCGGTCCTATGCGGATGATTGTCTCGGCCCGGCCGTGGCAGCGTCGAATAAGCGCCTTGCAGCGTGCTGCAAGCTCTGCCAGTTCAAACGGCTTCGTGAGGTAATCGTCACCCCCCTCGTTCAAACCGCGCACAAGATCGTCCGTAGTATCCCTTGCCGTCAACACCAGTACAGCAGTCTGGATGCCTTTTGAGCGTATTTCCCTGAGAATGGTCCATCCATCCACTTTCGGCAGCATCAGATCCAGAATGATCAGGTCATAAGGGTTGGTCATGGCCATGTGGAGACCGTCTTCGCCGTCGTTGGCGATATCCACAGCATAACCGCCTGGCTTTCGAAGAAACTCAGCTATGTTGCGCGCCAATCGGACTTCATCTTCCACAATGAGTATGCGCATGATATTGATTCATCCAATGTTTACATTATCCACTTGTTTCGGGCGCGGGCAAGAACCAGGTATACTTAACAATTCCAAATAGTTCAGACCGCATGGCTCCATTATGCCGGAGCACGCTAGTCTGCCCATCCTCAGGCACAGGGTAGATCATCGAACCTGAAATGAACCTGAAATATTAGCAGGGGCGCCGCTTTTGGGACACGCATTTCAGCTTCCTTTCATCTTTGCTCCAGTAGATTGCCACAATGAAGGCGCAAGTACCAAGCAAAGGTTGACTCTATGACCGACAAACCCAAACATGTCATTCATGTACATACAAGCAGAAACTGGGGCGGCGGCGAGGATCAGGTGTTTCGCCTTGTGCGTGGTCTTGTTGAAAACGGCGTTAACACTACCGTATTGGCGAACAGGAAAGGTCTGCTCTTCCAGAAACTGACCGAGTGCGGACTTCCAGTAATCGCGCTGCCAAGGCTGGCGCTAACGCCCTTGTTGCCATGCTTCATGTCCCGGCTTTGCAGATCCATAACAGTGCTGGGATCGGACATTATTCATGCTCACGATTCCCTGGCAACGACCATTGGAATTAAAATAGCGCGCCGAGTGAATCTCCCGCTTGTTCTGTCGCGGCGGATTGCCTCGCCATTGCGGAAGAACCTGTTCTCACACGTGAAATATTCACCGGATCGAATAGCTGGAGTCATCGCAATATCTCAAACTGTCAAGGAGGTCTTTGCCAAACGCGGCTATCCGCGGGATCGGATTTGGATTGTGCCTGACGGAGTTGATATCGAGGCTCTGGACAAAGTGGAAGTTGATATGGAGTTCAGACGCAGTTACGATCGGAGATACATTGTTGGTGGAGTGGGGAAGCTGTCTTTAAAGAAGAACTGGCAGTTCATGGCGTACGTGGCGGAGCGGCTAATGCACAGCGGAATCGAAATTCAGTGGTGCATAGCCGGGGATGGACCTGGACGTACGAAGTTGGAGAAGCTCGTCAGGCAATTGGGCATTGAATCACACTTCCACTTCCTCGGATTCAGGACGGACGCGACCAGCATTTTGAAGAGTCTGGATTTGTTGTTCTGTCCGTCCTTGATGGAAGGCGCTTCAATTGTGATACTGAAAGCAATGGTTCTTGGCACGCCTGTCGTTGCGGTTAATACCCCCGGTACAATGGAGTCGCTCGCCGGACACTGCTGGGCGATCAATCAGGGGGACATTGAAGGAGCCGCCCGCAGCGTCGTGGAGGCATTGAGAGACGGAACAAAAAGGGATGCAATCGTGGCAGCCGCGAAAGCATCGGCGAAATCGAGATTCCCGCTCAATCTGACCATTGACGGCACAGTGAAAGTGTACAATCAAGTATTGGCCCTAAAACGCATATAAGAGCACCAACGATGCGATGTCAGGGGTTGCAGTCCTTCAGCGAACGCAGATTCCCGCGGCAGAGATAAACAAGCATATCTAAGGTTTTTCAATGGTCAGAATCAGGATTAATATGATGACAGGTCGTTACACTTTAGCCTATTCTCCATTAATATTTTTTCGGAGCCAAAGAAGTAAGGAGGTGGTTGCGGAAGAATGTGTGTCATAAACCATTATTTGAGAGAATAGAACAACATCGAAAGGAAGAACTCATGAACATCGCCACTATGAAAAGACTAAAAATATTTCTGCTGTTGGTTGCCGCAATCGCGTTTCTTTCACCTTCTCTTGTTTTGGCACAAGCGACACGCACTTGGATTTCCGGCGTCGGTGACGACGCGAATCCAGGAAGTCGCACGGCGCCATGCAAGACGTTTGCAGGCGCTATTTCACAGACTGCTCCGGGAGGTGTCATCGATATTCTCGATCCGGGTGGTTTTGGCGGCGTCACTATCGCAAAATCCATCACCCTTGAGGGCGATGGAGCGGAAGGTGACGTACTTGTTAGTGGCACGGCAGGAATTGTTGTGAATGCCGGAACCAACGATATTATCATTCTGCGCAATCTGACGCTTGAGGGCCTTGGGGCAACCACATTGACGCCTGGAACCTTTGGAATCCGCATTCTTCAGGCCGGTTCTGTGCATATCGAGAACTGCCGAATCAATGGCTTTTCCGCAGCCACAGGCGCCGGAATCGAACTTCAGTCCAGTGCTGCAACGGCGCAACTCTATATCAAAGACACGACGATACATAACTGTTTCCCGGCAGGCATCAGACTTGACCCGACAGTTCCATGCAGCGTGCTTATCGAACATGTCAACATTACCGATTGTGGAAATGGCATTGTAGTTTCCTCCAATGCCACTGCGGTGATCAACGACACAACAGTATCCGGGAATGCCGGCGTTGGCTTTTTGGTGGGGACCAACGGATACATGACGGTCAACAGGGGTACCGCCACTGACAACCAGATAGGCGTCGCCGTCCTGAACTTGGGCTATGCTACCATCTCCGACTGCACGATTACAAAGAACACAGATGGTGTCGCCGTTGTCAAACCAGGGAAGCTTTACAGCTTAGGCGACAACAGCATCTTTGGCAATCTCTCAAACGGTTCTGCTTCGATCACTGGTTTGGTGACAAAGAAATAATCTTACAATTCTCTCGCAGAGGGGCCCGGCTCATGCCGGGTCCCTCTCTATCATTTAGACTCTCCAATAGTTTTTCTTTGCCTACCGCTAAAATTCTCATATGTTCAGCAAGGAGTTGTTACTTCTGCAAACCTGAGAATATACAGCATCTACAGGGGTTAATCGGCATGTGCCATTTGTGGGATCAAGCCGTAATCTTGAGTAAGCCCCGATACTACACGTAAGACCGATATCTGCTTTTCATTGGGGATTGTGAATCGAATCGCACGCCTTGTCCTGATCTACAGCCTGACCAGTCAATGAACTGGCACATCAATTGCATATAAGCATCCATAGCGATGGTTATCATTACTGAACAAAGGTCACGGGCAAGGTCGCAGCCCACAAACAAAGGAGGAATGCGAATGAACAGGAAGATGGGATTCACGTTGGTGGAAATCATGATCGTAGTAGCGATCATCGGTTTGCTTGCGGCAATAGCGATACCTTCATTTGTGAAGGCTCGTAACACGTCGCAGCAGAATGCTTGCATTAACAATCTTCGTATCGTTGATGCCGGCAAGGAACAGTATGCAATGGCGGCGCGCCTGACTGATGGTAACACAATCAACACCGACTCAGTCAACGAGTATGTCAAAGGCGGAACTACACCGATATGTCCCGGCGGCGGTACGTACG
Source organism: uncultured Victivallales bacterium (assembly GCA_964487695.1). GTDB lineage: Bacteria > Verrucomicrobiota > Kiritimatiellia > UBA8416 > CAZASC01 > CAZASC01. Next base: position 27,684 of record CAZASC010000025.1, on the reverse strand, counting down.
CATACGAAAACATTGGTTCACAGCCCGAATGCACTATCACGACGCCGACATCGCACATCTTTGGAGGCGGTAGGGATTAAGCATCTGTCGATAGAGAACGGTTACAGTTTGCAGAGTTTGATGCGAGGGACAATCCCGCAGTAACATCGGGGTTGTCCTTTTTGTGGCTTAGCTCGCAGTTGCCGGTTTGGGCGCATGCCCGGTTGAGCAGTGCATCCTGATCGTGACAACTGTGAGGGACATGAACGAGGCTTGGATGCCTCAAGGAAGTAAAAATGAAAAGGAACTCAGCCTTCACATTGGTGGAAATCATGATCGTAGTAGCGATCATCGGTCTGCTGGCTGCGATAGCGATACCTTCATTTGTGAAGGCTCGCAATACGTCGCAACAGAACGCCTGCATCAATAATCTTCGTGTTATTGATGACGGCAAGCAGCAGTGGGCGTTTGTGGCCCGTCAGGTTAATGGTGCCGCGTGTGTAACTGCATCCGTCAATGAATACATCAAGGGAAGCACGTACCCGATATGCCCCGGTGGTGGAACATATACTTACTGTAACGTTGGATCAGCGCCCGAATGCTCAGTCACGACACCCACGTCTCACACTTTCGTTGGTTCGGCTAACGGCAACGACTGACCTGTTGGAAATCAGGGAATCGATTCAACGAAAAAAGACTGAACATGAAAACGATAACTACAGTGAAGGCGCTGGCGGTTTTGATGCTTGCTGCAAGTTTAACTGCGCGTGCACAGGGTTAACGTCAACGCCCAACCCCGGAGCAGATGGCAAAGCACATGATGGAGAAATTCGACGCCAACAAGGATGCTGACCTTGAACAGGCTGAACGGACACAGGCATTGGAGTTCTCAGGTGCACGGTTTCTGATAGAAAGGTGAATTTTTCGAGTGTGTATGTAGTGGTGTTTGAATGAGTGTAAAGCAAATGTAGAGAGGACAAGAAACATGAAGAACCGAGTAATTGTTATAGCGTTAACTGTTGTAATGGCCGCCAGTGTCGTGTCTATGAGCCGGGCTCAGGAGAATGTGGTTCCGGACACGCAGACCTTTCGTACTACAGCATTTCTTCAGCTCGTATATCAAGGGACGAACAAGCTTGGAGTGCTGCAAATTGATCGAGGTGATATATGGGGGCATGACTTGGTAAATCTTGCTATGGGCACGAGCTTGACCACTCCCCGCACCAACCAGGTGCTGGCGATGGATATCGCCGATGACTCCAGCGTCATGAATCTGGTCGTGTATGATAAGGTGCTTAGCAACAACATTGCGACAATCGCTACGAGTGCTGGCATTGACAGCGTCTTAGGTGATGCGGCTACAAACAAATACTTTAACGAGCGGTTTGTTGCTAAAATGCAGTTCGCATCGATAAACGCCTTGGCAGGTGGGGAGATGGCAGTTGCCGGACGGATACATTTGAATCCGAGCAACGGCATTCCACAATCCGTATCGTATGACAACGACACCGCATTGGATTCGAGGTTCTGCGATTCCGTTGTCGCAAATGAAGACGATAAAGACCGCAATGTAAGCATCGCCGGCGAGGCTCATTTCGTTGGCGCGCTGAAGATTGTCACAGATGGCGGTGCCAACACCAACGCCTTTTTGATTCCGATTGGACACATGACCATCCGGCATACGCTGGCTATGGCACCAGTAGCACCATAGCAGCATTAAGCTGAAGCAGCGGCGGTGCTTTCTAATTCGTAAGGCGGCATCAATGCTTTTTGGTAAGAAGTGTTTTTACAAAGGGATGCAACATGAGGGGTGTGATTTGACGTCACATCCCTTTTTCTATTGCTTAGGCGTTTCTTCATGACGGTGGAATGCTACAGGATGAAATCATGGCAAACATTCTGGCTGTAGATGATGAACAATTGATCCTTACCGTTCTGAAAGTCCTTCTAAAGAAAGACGGGCATACGGTTACGACTGCAACAGATGGGAGCAAGGCTCTGGAGGAGATCGAACGATCCATGCCCGATCTGGTTATATCAGACATTCGTATGCTTCCCATGAACGGGCTGGAGCTTCTAAAGGAGATCAGAAAGAAATGGCATGACCTGCCTGTGATAATGGTGACTGCATTTGCCTCGGCGGAGGCTAAGGAGCAAGCCACACAACTGGGAGTAGGTGCATATCTCAATAAACCTTTCGGGAACGATGAACTCGTCAACGCCGTGAACCGCACATTGGACAAATACGCCAGTGTCTAGCATCTCCGTTCGAAACCTCACAGAAAAGAAATAGGCACGGCAAAACAGATTCGACAGGGCGCCGAGGAGGATGCCCTTTCGAAAGTGAAGTTGACTTGGTGCTTGGCGGGGAAAGTGGGTCAGGGCAACGTTTGATTAACTTGAAAAAACATAGCCGGTTCGATCGGCAAGCTAGCGAGGGTGGTGTTCGTCCCATCCGAATATGAATTGGTAAGAATAGATGCTGGCAACCATGCACCTGTGAGTAGATTGGAGCTCGCAAGCACGTGAACATTAAGCGAAGCGGTTCCGGTTGAAGCGAAGACTACGTTGGTTAACTGGTAATATGGTACTATTGCAGGCTGTCGTGTTCTTGATGATTCGCTTTTGACGTCAAACATGACTCGATCACGCCACCTTGCATCTGCTGTCATCAATTTCCTTGAAAACCCTTGTCACCATGTCAATCAGCTCTTTTGGCTCAAATGGCTTGAAAAGAAAATATGCGTTACCTTCGTCTTTAAGTGCGGCTCTGACTTCATCGGAGGACAGTCCAGTCATCAGTACCAGTGGAATCTTAAGCGTGCGAATATCAAGCTCTTCCATCACCTGCAAACCAGTCTTATCAGGCATATTAAAATCGCACAGAATCAAGTCTACCGGGCAATCTGTCGAACGTGACGATAAGACTATGGTGATGAGGTCCGTTCCTGTTCCTACGGATGACACAACATATCCAGCCCGCCTCAGCGTGATTGAGACTGCCCTTAAAATCATCTTCTCGTCGTCGGCAACAGCAATATGTTTCTGTTTTGTCTTCATTGTGCGGAAATCGTACATGCCGATCTTTGCAAATCAATAAGTTTCGGTATCAACGGCAAAGTAATCGTGAAGCCCATTGAATAGAGATAATACGGAAAGAAAAACAACTTGTTTGGACACAAGCAGAGTAGTAAAGTGCCGCGATATTTGGATGGCCAGTGGAAAAGAAGGGGACTATGTCTCGCGTTTTCATCAGAAAGCAAACGAGGAAAACGAGGTTATCATTCGAGAAGCATTGGCGAGAGTTGGAGGTGCACTATGAGAAACAGCAGTGATTGTGGTAAAGTAATGGCGAAACTTGTTTTGTGTGGCATGCTGATGGGATTAGGCGTTGCAATGATATGCGCGCCAGCTGCATTGGCCTCCTGCGGACAGCAGAAGAAGCAAGTGCAACCGAAGTTGACACAATGGGTGGCAGCAGAGGATAACTGGTTTATTGGCGCCAATTGGGATAAAGGCGTTCCCACAAGTGTGGATACGGCTCGCGTTGACAATGCAGGTATAGCCGACATTAGCGCGTGCGGTGCAGCCGCACAAGTTCTGCAAATAGGTTACAGCCTGCCCGGCTCCGGCGTCGGAGAAGGCACCGTCAATCTTTACTCTGGCGGAACATTGTCTGTTGGCAATGCTGAATATCTGGGAGTTAACGGAGCCGGCACCTTCTATCAATTCGGCGGATCGCATTGCGTATCATGTGGCAGTCTCACGCTTGCCCAAGGGGCGCAAGCAGCCGGAACGTACTACCTTAATGATGGTTCGCTGACCGTCAAAAGCGGCACAATTATCGCTCAAATGGGATCTGCCGCGTTTTATCAGGAATCAGGGACAAACAAGATTGAATGCGGTGCACTGACCATTGCGCAGGGCGCCGGATCCGATGGTTCGTACGAATTAGATGGCGGAATGCTGTCAGTGTCCGGTGACGAAAACATCGGACTGAGCGGCTCGGCGTCTTTTGACCAGTTTGGTGGAACCAATAACGCCAATTGCGGGACTCTATATGTTGCGAAGGACGTCGAATCAGCCTCGGCTTATGCCATCTACGATGGAACGCTTAGAGTCGGTGACGAAGTTCTAGGAGATTTGGGTATCTCGGCATTCGGTCAATACGGCGGGGCCAATATCGTCTCGGGTTCGCTAACAGCCGGCACAACCGCGTCGGGCAGTGGAGCCTATTATCTTGGTGACGGCGTTTTGACGGTGGGCGGGAACGAATCGTGGGGCGCGAAAGGGGTGGGAGTGTATTATCAAGACGGTGGATCTCATTCCATCGCGTCAACGCTCACCATCGGCGGTGCGCAGAATTCACTGGGAGACTTTGAAATACAGACCGGTACGCTAGCTGCCAAAGATGTGCTGGTTGGCACCCTGGGAAGCGAGGGGCTTCTCGGCATTTATGGGCCAGATCCCATTGTTACAGTTGGGGACACGATAACACTTGGCCCGGATGGATGGTTCTCCGCAGTGGACGGCGCCACAATTCACATGACTGGCGCATGCGGCGCATTTCGCAACACGTCAACCAACGAGCTTGCACTGGATGGATTGGAGTATCTATATGTGATATTCGAAGGAGGCGTGAAAACAAGCGGCTCCTGCAATGACGGCAACGGTTCATGCGGATCGGGATACTCCGGCAATGAGAACGGTTGCGGCTCAAATCGTTCCTGCAATAATGTGGCGCATAAATCGAAATGCTCAAACGGTGATAGCGGTTGCGGACAGCAGTGCAATTCTTCGGACGGATGGGCGACATTCGAAGTGGCGGGCAAAAATATGGGATGTACGACGGACGGTTTTGTGCAGAATTTTACTCTCAACGGGTTGTTTGTCGGCGGCGCAAAAGCTGCGCATGTCAAACTTCTCGATGTTTCCAACAACGGCAACAGAAGCAGTGGTCACGAAGCGCTCTACGCTCATGAAGTCGTGGTTACAAAAGGCTCCACCCTCGATATGAACGGCCTGAATGTGTATTGCGATGGGACTGTTGATATCCAGGGAACGGTGCTGAACGGCACGGTTACGCTTTGCCCTGACCCGCCGAGGAATGCGTCCAGTCAAACGCCGTGCTTCTGGCAGTTGCTCGATAGCTCTCAGGCTGACGCTATCCAGCAGCAGTTGTCGAATGGCTGTCAATGGTAAGATTGAGAGAGAGAATCTGGATTTTGCCGATTCTCTCGCCGCTGCCACGATAGCGGCCCTGATCCTGTCTCTCAATGCCTCGGACGCTGCGGAACTCCTCCAGAATGGGGTCATCTTGGCATCCTGTACACTCCTTGCCTTGCCCGATTTTCGCACACCTCATCTCTCCTTCATGTTCCATCCAATAATTTGCCATTTGCAAGACCTTGCTATGCAATGTCCTTCGGTGATGTTGAGAAAATAGCAGCAAAAGTGATTGACTGATACGCTGATGGTATATAGCTTAATGTCAGATGTGAAAGAATTCACAGCACCTGACGGTGAAAGCATGATAAACGATATAAAAGTTAAGATTGGGAAGATCCCGGCCAAGACGGTGGAGCGGCTGGTACAGTATCGAATTCTGCTTGAAGATTTGAAGGCGATGGAGAAGACGCACATTTTTTCCAATGAGGTTGCCCGCCTTCTTGGCAACACCCCCACGCAGGTGCGGCGCGATCTTATGGTTGTAGGTTACAACGGCAATCCGCGAAACGGATACGGCATAGACGACTTGCTGAAGTCGATCCGGTCTTTGCTGGAACCTGAAGAGGGGATCACAATGGCGATTGCAGGAGTGGGCAACCTGGGGCGTGCATTGCTGGGATACTTTTCGCTGCTTCAGCCAAGGTTCAAGATAATTGGCGCTTTTGACACCGACCCACATAAAGTGAATCGGACGATTGCCGGATACCGAATTCTGCACACTTCTGAGATTGGTGCACAGTTGGCGCGCCAGCCTGCGCAGCTTGGCATCATTACTGTTCCAGCCGAGCAGGCGCAAAAGGCTGCGGATGTTTTTGTGGCTGCCGGGGTACGCGGGGTCGTGAATTTCGCTTCGATGCCGCTGCGCGTGCCGCCGGAAGTCTGGCTCGAGAACATACAGATCACTCTGACTTTGGAGAAGGTTGCGTATTTTTCAAGAATGAAACAAATGAGGGACAACTCGTGAATAGAACAGTGATTGATGAAGTGAAAAGTAAACACCGGGACGCCCGGCGAGATGCTCTGATTCCAATATTGCAGGAATTGCAGGAGAAGGAGGGATGTCTTGAGGAGGCATCGCTCAAGGAGGTGAGTCTTCTTTTGAATCTACCCATGAGCAAGATCTATGGTGTGGCGAGCTTTTACAATCAGTTTCGTTTTCAGGCTGTCGGTAAGTTTCACGTCGTCATTTGTCGCGGCACTGCATGTCACGTAAAGGGGTCTGTGGCGCTCCTTCGTGCTTTGCGCCAGGCGTTGAAAATAGAACCTGGTGAGACGACACGCGACGGAATGTTCACGCTCGACGTCGTTGCCTGCATAGGAGGCTGCGGTCTGGCACCTGTGGTGAGTGTAAATGGCGAATTTCATGCAAAGATGACGCCGGAAAAGGCCGTCGAACTGATTGCAACCCTGCGGAGTCAAAAATGATAAATCGAAGTCTACTTGCCCAACCATGCTGTGATCGCTGTACGCATAGCCCCGAAAAGCCGTGCACAAAATTAGTTGACTGCATGACGGACGGGCCGCTGTGTCACGAGGATGTCGAATGCCGGAAACGGCGTGTCGCCCGTCTTGCTTCGGTGAGACGCGAGACATTGACAGAACCGGTGTTCATTGTCGGAACGGGCACTTGCGGGCTTGGGGCAGGTGCGGCCAAGACCATGACGGCTATCAGCGAATATTGCGCGGCAAAAGGAATTAAATTCTCGATGCTCGAAACGGGATGCATTGGTTTGTGTTCCTCCGAGCCGATCGTGGATGTGATCCTGCCTGGACGTGCGCGCCTGAGCTTGCAAGAGGTCACGGCGGATCGAGTGCCACGGTTACTGGATGGCGTCATGGCCGGCACGGTCGATGCAGAAGCAACACTTGGATATTATCCTGTGGCGGGGCAGGCGGCCTGGGATGGAATATCTGCCATTCAGAGCCATCCTTTCTTTGCGCAGCAGCATAGACTGGTCCTTCAAAATTGCGGAGTTATCGATCCGTCAAATCTCGACGAATACATAGCTTTACGCGGGTACAAGGCGTTGGCCAAGGTGTTGAACACAATGACGCCGGACGAAGTAATAAAGGCGGTCGAAATCAGCGGGCTTCGAGGGCGTGGCGGCGGCGGGTTTCCCACCGGACGCAAGTGGTCTGTGGCGCGTTCAACTCCGGCTGCACAGAAGTACGTTATTTGCAATGCGGATGAAGGCGATCCCGGAGCGTTCATGGATCGTGCGGTAATCGAGGGTGATCCACATCGCGTTCTTGAAGGCCTTGCCATCGCAGCCTATGCCATCGGTGCGAGCAAGGCGTATGTTTATATCAGGGCCGAGTATCCGCTCGCGATACGGCGTTTGGAAGCTGCAATAGCGCAGGCGTCGGAGCTTGGATTAATCGGGTACAACGCATTGGACAGTGGCTTCAACCTGACGCTCATCGTCAAGCAAGGTGCTGGCGCGTTCGTCTGCGGCGAGGAAACCGCGTTAATACACAGCATCGAAGGCAAAAGGGGTATGCCTCGCTTGCGGCCTCCATATCCTGCAATCAGCGGTTTGTTCGGCAAACCCACAGTTATCAACAACGTCGAGACCCTGGCAAATGTCCCTACAGTGCTGTTGGACACGCCAGAACGTTTTGCGGCTCTTGGCACTCCAAACAGCAGAGGGACGAAGGTTTTCGCGCTTTCTGGCAAGGTGTCGCGCACGGGCCTTGTTGAAATAGAAATGGGCACCACTCTGGAAGACATCGTAATGAAGATTGGCGGTGGCATTCCCGATGGTCTGGCCTTCAAGGCTGTGCAGATCGGCGGTCCTTCCGGCGGCTGCATACCGAAGAGCCATATGACGACGGCTGTTGACTACGAATCGCTCAAGCAGGTTGGCGCAATGATGGGGTCGGGCGGACTGGTTGTGATGGATGAGAAGAACTGCATGGTGGATGTGGCAAAATTCTTCATGGAATTCATCCAGAGAGAGAGTTGCGGCAAATGCATTCCTTGCCGGGAAGGCACGAGGCGCATGTTGGAAATACTGAGGGCCATAACTAGGCCACGTGGTGCGGAGACAGATTCGCAGGCGTTGGACAGATTCAAGGGCGTTCTTCAGCTGGAGGAGCTGGCGCTTGTGATTCGCGATACCAGCCTGTGCGGGCTCGGGCAGACAGCATCCAACCCCGTGCTCTCGACAATGCGCTGGTTCAACGATGAATATGAATCGCATGTCTATGACCGGAGATGTCCGTCGGGTGCCTGCACGGCGCTGTTGAAATACGAGATCGATCCAGAGAAGTGCGTGGGCTGCACGCGATGCGCAAAGGCATGCCCATCTGGCGCGATAGCTGGGGCTGCAAAAAAACCGCACGCCATTTCAAATCAGAGGTGCATTGGATGCGCAAGCTGCATGGATGTCTGCAATTTCGCTGCCATCACGCGAAGCTGATGGAGGAGGATGAAAGTGATCAATATTGAAGTAAACGGCCAGGCGATGAAGGTCAAGAAAGATGAAACTCTTTTGCTTGCCTTGCGGGCGCAAGGGATCAGAGTTCCGGCGTTGTGTCACATGGACGGCTTTTCCCCAACCGGGGCATGTCGAATGTGTGTCGTGGAAATCGAAGGTCAGCGTGGCCTGACACCGAGTTGCGCCTGTGTTGTGAGCGATGGGATGAAGGTGCAAACGCATTCACCGCGCGTGCTCAAGGCTCGTAAGACAGTTGTGGAACTGCTCCTGGCCGGTCACCCTGACGATTGCCTGTATTGTTCAAGGAACCGGCGGTGCGAACTGCAAAAGCTGGCGGATGAGCTTGGCGTGGATGATCGGCGCTTTGCAGGGGCTCGTAACGCGTTTCCCCTGGATGTTTCCAGTCCTTCGATAGTACGCGACCCGGATAAATGCATCCTTTGTGGTCGTTGTGTTCGTGTGTGCGAGGAAGTGCAGGGCGTAGGCGCTATAGATTTCATCGGACGCGGTTGCGCAACGCAGGTTGGAACTGCTTTCAAACGCGGTCTGAATACGTCCACCTGCGTCAACTGCGGGCAATGCATCGTGGTTTGTCCCACTGGAGCCTTGCGCGAACAAACCGCGGTACGGGCTGTCGAAAACGCGCTGGCGGATAAGAACAGGATCGTTGTTGTGCAGCATGCTCCGGCAGTATCGGTGACAATAGGTGAGGAGCTCGGACTGGATCCCGGCAAGGATTACGCTGGCGTGCTCAACGCGGCTCTCCGGCGGCTTGGTTTCGCCAGGGTGTTCGATACTTCTTTCACTGCCGATCTGACGATAATGGAAGAGGCATCCGAACTGGTCAAACGTGTTACGACAGGCGGACCTTTGCCGCTGATGACCAGTTGTTCGCCGGCTTGGGTCAAGTTCGTGGAGCATTTCTATCCGAAACTGATTCCGAACCTTTCAACGTGCAAGAGCCCGCAACAGATGCTTGGCGCTCTGATCAAGAGTTATTACTCGCAGAAAGCCGGTCTGGATCCGAAAAACATCTTCAGCGTAAGTCTCATGCCGTGCACGGCCAAGAAGTTTGAGGCGACCCGTCCTGAAATGGGCCGCGATGGAATGGCTGATATTGATGCGGTGCTTACGACTCGAGAACTGGCAGGGCTTCTCAAAAAGCACGGTATCGATCCGAACAAGTTGCAGCCGGAAGCGGCTGACGACCCCATGGCCCGCCGCAGCGGGGCAGGGAAGATTTTCGGCACATCGGGCGGAGTCACCGAGGCTGCGCTGAGGACAGCGCACCACATGATCACCGGCAGCGAGGCTGGTACATTGACGATCAAGGATGTGCGTGACGCGCATGGAGTCAAGGAAACGAGAATACAAGTCGGAGAACTGAACGTCGGAGTGGCTGTGGTGTCTGGTCTCAACAACGCGCGAAAATTGATGGAACAGATTATGAGTGGACGTAACGACCTGCATTTCATCGAAGTCATGAGTTGTCCAGGCGGTTGCGTTGCAGGCGGCGGCCAGCCGCTTGGAATGGATCTTACCGCAATCAAGAAGAGGCGGGCCGCCCTGTACAAGATAGACGCCGGTGAATCGCTGCGGACGTCGCATGCCAATGAATCGGTTCAGGAGCTATACAGAGAATTCCTTGGTCAGCCGCTTGGCAAGAAGTCACACGAATTGCTTCACACACATTACATGGAAAGGGAAACTGTATAGTGACGGTTGCAGTCCATTCGCCAGTGCCGCTGGTGCGCTCTGTGAGCGAGCGCTGCCGTGTGTGTTACACGTGCGTGCGGGAATGCCCTGCCAAGGCAATCAAGATTGTGCAGGGGCAGGCTGCCGTTGTGCCTGAACGCTGTATAGGGTGCGGCAATTGCGTGCGTGTCTGCAGTCAGGGTGCCAAGGAGGTGCGCAGCGGGACTGCGGCGGTGAATGAACTGCTTGGCGGACAAGATGAGGTGGTCGCGCTGCTGGCGCCGAGTTTCCCGGCCGCTTTCGCGGAAATGGACCATCGGACACTTGTAGGAATGCTGAAGAAACTCGGATTTAAAAAGGTCTGCGAAACGGCGTTCGGTGCAGACATGGTCGCAGAGGAATATCGCAGAATGCTTGAACTGCATCCGCAAAAAACCTTTATAGCTACGACATGTCCGGCCGTCGTCTCGTTTATAGAAAACTATCACAGCGCGCTGGTAGACCGCCTGATACCAATAGTGTCGCCGATGATAGCGGCGGCACGCACGATAAAGCAGAAAGATCCATCGATGCACGTAGTTTTTATCGGTCCGTGCATTGCGAAGAAGGCGGAAGCGGAAAATGAGGATGTTGACGGCGCGGTTGACGGCGTTCTTACGTTCATGGAATTGCGCGCCATGTTTCAGGAGAATGGTGTCACACCTCAAGACAGCGTGGCTTCGGATTTCGATCCGCCGCATGCCGGAAAGGGGCGCTTGTTTGCCTTGACACGCGGCCTGCTCGAAACCGCTGGAATAAAAGAGGACCTGGTCAATTCAGATGTCGTTGCCAGCGATGGCCGCGAAAGTTTCGTGGATGCCATCAATGAGTTCGAGCTGGGGTCTCTCAACGCGCGATTACTGGAGGTGCTTTGCTGTCAGGGCTGTATAATGGGCGCAGGGATGCCCAAACCCCATATGCCGTTATTCAAGAGACGCGCACTTGTGAGCGCGTACGTCAAAGCCCGGCTTGCCGAACCTCAAGGACGGAACCAGATGGCAGTGACGTTGAAACCGGACTTGAAGAGAGCTTTCAGAAAGCGTGACAGGAGCATGCTCGTGCCTGCGGACGATGAGATCAATGCCATACTGGCCCGAATGGGAAAATTCTGCACTGACGACGAGTTAAATTGCGGTGCTTGCGGATATGTTACATGCCGTTTGCACGCTGTGGCTATTTATGACGGGCTCGCCGAGGAGCAGATGTGTCTCCCGTACACGATTGACAAGTTGAAGGAGACGATCAAAAAACTGGCTGACTCGAATGAGGAAGTCGTCTCAATTCAGAATGCGTTGGCACAGTCCGAAAAACTGGCCAGCATGGGGCAGCTTGCGGCCGGCGTGGCACACGAGGTGAACAATCCGTTGGGCATAGTCCTTATGTATGCGCATCTTGTGTTGGAGAAATATGGATCCACCGATGCGGCACTTGGCGACGACCTTGGGGTCATCGTGGCGCAAGCGGACAGGTGCAAACGCATCATGTCCGGCTTGCTCGATTTTGCGAGACAGAACAAGGTTCTCAAGCAGAAAACTAATATGCGGAAGTTGGTGGACGACACTATCAGAGCAGTCAATCTTCCGTCGGAAATAGAGATCAATGTCACGGGGCGTGGCACTGAAGTTGTTGCCGAGGTCGATCCCGATCAGATTTCGCAGGTGCTGCTGAACCTGCTTACCAATGCGCAGGCAGCGATGCCGCGTGGTGGGCGCTTGAATGTTGAACTCGCTGACGATGGTGGCGATAACGTTGTAATCAGGGTTTCCGACACGGGTGTAGGCATCACACAGGAAAACCTGCCGCGGATATTCGACCCGTTCTTCACAACCAAACAGATCGGAACCGGAACGGGGCTTGGACTTGCGGTTGTGTACGGCATCGTCAAGATGCATCGCGGCAAGATTACTGTGAAGTCAAACGCCGATCCGGCGAAGGAACAGACTGGGACCGTGTTCGTCGTGAGTTTGCCGCGGGATGGAATCTGAAAACGATCACTGAAAGGAACTGGAGATGAACGAGCAAAAAAAGGCACTTCTGGTTGATGATGACGAAGATTTTCTGATGCAGCAGAAGCACTCGCTGGAAATCCTCGGGTTCGCTGTGGAAACGGCAGGCGGACGCCTGGAGGCTGAAGAAAAGATTAAGACACTGGCACCCGAACTTGCAATGGTCGACCTGATGATGGAAGAGAAGGATGGTGGGTTCGTGCTGGCGCGTCATCTGAAGCAGCTGAATCCGCGCATGGTTGTGATTCTCGTCACAGCCGTGACTGCTGAGACGGGGTTGAAGTTTGACATGGAATCCTCCGGCGCCAACCGTTGGATCAAGGCGGATGCCATCCTGACCAAGCCGATAAGACTCGAACAGCTGAAAAGAGAAATCGCAAGACTTATGCCATGAAGCAGACTGTCCTGAATGTGTGGATAGTGGACGACGAAGCCGCAATGTGCCAGGGAGTTTTGCGCGTGTTGCAGGACTTGAACGTCGTTTTCGACGATCTCGACGAGTCGATCCGATATAACGGAGCTGCTATGGAATCTGGCGAGGCCTTTCTGGATCGCCTGGATCGTGAAGAGGCGCCACAACTGCTGTTATTGGACGGGAAACTTCCAGGCGTAGATGGGATCGAAGTGTTGAAGGCTCTCGGGACGCGGAAGCAGTCGATGGTAACTGTCATGATCACGGCTTATGCCACGCTGGAAAACGCGGTCAAAGCGACCAAGCTGGGCGCATTTGATTTTCTTGCCAAGCCTTTTACACCGCCTGAACTAAGGCATACAATCACCAGGGCCACGCGCGAGATAATCCTCATGCGTCGTGCGCGCCAGCTGGAGCAGGAGAAACGACGCGTACGTTTCGAGTTCCTGTCAGTACTGGCGCATGAACTCAAGTCACCTCTGGCCGCGCTCGATGGTTTTGTTGAAATGTTGCGAATCAAGCAATCGCCGGAAGCTCTTGACCGGATGCAGGCGCGGATACTTGGGATGCGCAAGCTGATTCATGATCTGCTTGATCTGACAGCGCTGGAATCGGGGCAGCGACGGCGAGACTTTAATCGCGAGGATTTGCTCGATGTCGCACGCGCTGTCGTCTCCGCCCATGCCGATTCGGCGAAGGCAATGAATGTTGCAGTCAGCGTCACCGGCGATCAGGACTCATGGATCGAAGGCGACAGAGGTGAGATGGAGATGCTGTTGGGCAACCTCGTATCAAATGCCATCAAGTACAACGTTGACGGCGGCCATGTCACTGTGAATATCTCCACAA
>CAZASC010000025.1:0-14025 GCA_964487695.1 uncultured Victivallales bacterium | reverse complement strand
TGCTTGTAGTCGCTGATACAGGGATTGGAATCGCTGCCGCCGATCTGGACAAACTGTTCGGTGAGTTTTCGAGAATCAAGAACAGCCGGACGCGGTTGATAGATGGCAGCGGACTTGGGCTTTCGATTGTGAAGAAAATTGCTGATATGTACGGGGCTGTTGTCTCTCTGAAAAGCGAAGACGGGCAGGGGACCACGTTTACGGTGGCAATTCCCAAGGTGCGTCAGAACTGAGCTCAAAAACATAGGAGGGTAAAATGGACAAGAAACAAGTGTTGGTTGTTGATGACGATGCCGACATTAGGGGCCAACTCAAGGGAATGCTGGATGCCAGATACATTGTGCTTCAGGCTGCGTCAGGCAAAGAATGCCTCAAATGTGTCGACAAATTTCGGCCCGATTGCATTGTGATGGATGTCATGATGGATGACGTATGCGACGGGCTTGAGACTGCGAAAAAGCTCAAGGAGACAAAAGAGACTTCTGGCATACCTGTGATTTTGCTGACGAGTGTAAATAAATCCTTTGACTATCGTTCTCAGACGGACGCAGCCTATTTCCCGCACGACGTGTGGATCGACAAACCGGTCAAGGCTGAGAAGCTTCTCAGTGAAGTTGCTCGATTGGTTGGATGAACAGGATCGCCAGTCCGTTTGTGGAGACTTCAGTTGAAAAACAAACGGGTTCGTTGTGCCTGTCGCCGCGAGGCTGCCATGGCACCTGTACAGTGGCTTTGCCATGTTTGAGTTTGGTTGAACTTGTGCCCTGTTGAAATATTCTCTAAAGTGCATTTCTCATGCTATTTCTCGCCGCTTCGCTGTGAGAAAGCGGTTCTGCAACAAAGCAAGGCGATGTTGGACTGTCTTCAGCCGATAGAATGGGCTTGTCACGCGGTCTCCTGCCGTGGCATGTTCCATCCCTCAATTCTGCGGTAAACATAAATGAAGATGTCTGGTGCTTCGGAAATTGGTTGCTTTCGGAGGCGCGAAAAGGATTGGAGAGATTCTTTTGGTGCAGAAAATAACACTCGCTGATTCAAGACCTGAATACCCGCCTGCTTACGTAGCCAATGGGCTTATTGGTTTGCGCGTGGGACGGATTCCGCTTCTGAAGGGTTCCGCGTTGGTGAATGGACTTTTTGGAATTCAGGGTGTAGAGCGGATTGAGAGCTATCAGCCCGCGCCGTATCCGATAGGCGGTGATATCCGTGTTGGCCGGATATGGCTTTCGCAACGTCCTGATTTTGGGTTCTTCAAGGAGCAGACGTACGACTTTTCATGTGGCGAACTTCATAGTCTTTTCGATTTTAAGGTGGATGCTGTTACGGCGCATGTGGAGGTAATCACATTCTGCAGCCGAACCCAACCGACATTGATGCTTCAGCAAGTGAGCGTGACAGTTGATCAGCCGTGCAAACTTGTCTTACGCGGGATCATGGACACGGAAGGTCTGCCAGGAAAATGCCTGAGGTGCGAAACTCCTAATCCCGGATGGGACGTTGTCGATGGTTGTCTGCATTGGGAAAGCATTGGAGGACTTTCTTCCTGCGGCGCTGCATCGTGGACAGGTTTTCTGGGCGATGACTCAGTTAAAAGTCAACGCAATCGTTGGGGCTACGAAAACGCTATGTTCAAGGATTATACTATTTCGGCTCGGCCTGGCGGAACCTACATTCTCCAGCAAATCGGCGGCTTGGTGCCGAGCGTCATGCATCCACATCCGGATCAGCAGGCACTTCGTTTGGTGTTGATCGGAAGGCATTGGGGTTTTGAAGAATTGCGTCGGGAAAACAGGAGCGCCTGGGATAACATCTGGAGAGGCAGATTATTGCTGCTCGGCGCAGATTCGAAGTGGCAGACTATTGCGGATGCGGCGTATTTCTATCTGCACAGTTCCGTGCATCGTTCGAGTCCTTGCGGCCCCGCATGTTTTGGGCTCGGAGAGGGGCGCAATTATTGGGGAAACGTTTTCTGGGATGCCGAGATATACATGTTGCCTCCATTGCTTCTCACAGATCCTGAGGCAGCGCGTGCGATGCTTGATTACCGCAGTCGAATGCTGCCGGCGGCCAGGAACAATGCGGCACTGCACGGCTATAGTGGGGCACAGTTCCCCTGGCAGAGCTCTGGGCACGGCGGGGAAAACGTTGTTTGTTGGGCCTGTGGTGTCTTTGCCGAGCAACATATCAGCCTGGATGTCGCTTTCGCTTTTGCGCAGTACGCACACGGCACAGGCGATGAACAGTTTCTTGGCCAGCAGGCCTGGCCCGTGCTGAAAGGTGTCGCTGACTGGATCGTCAGTCGGGCAAGAAAAACCGCACGAGGTTATGAGATTCGTCACGTTACCGGTGTGGATGAAGGCATCGAGAATGTGGACAACAACTCGTACACCAACATGGCAGCCACGGTTATCCTGCGCGAGGCACAGGGCTTTGCCAGGCACCTCGGTATCACGCCTCCAGCCTTGTGGGCCGAGGTTGAACGGCATATGTTTATCCCCGTTGACCCGCTAACGAATGTGATTCTAAAACACGACCGCCATCAACTCGATAAGACCCCGATAGGCACGGAGCCGTTGCTGGGTTTCTTCCCTCTTACGTACCGTGCATCACCGGAAGTTGAGCTCGCAACAATCAAGGCGTGCCTGCAAAGTGCGCCTGCCTTCATGAATCTGCCATTCGTGCCTGCGCTCGTTGGGGTTTTCGCGGCACGCCTGGGCGATCGCAAGTTTTCGGGTGAGCTTTTCTCCTCCGGCGTGGCCAACTTTGTCGTAGAGCCTTTTAAGATGTTCTGCGAGTTCTCGGATATTACACCTGGTGCCAGGCCACCTTTCGCTACCCCGTTCCTTACGTGCATGGGCAGCTTTCTAATGGCATGTCTCTATGGTCTTACAGGCATGCAGATGGACTCAGGCGCACCGGAAGACTGGTTCAAGGTCCCTGTTGCAATGCCGGAACTGTGGGATGGCGTGGAGTCCGAACAAATCTGGGTGCGGGGTCGTCAGGCGCATCTTCTGGCCCGTCATGGCGATCAAAAAGGGAAGATAGAATTTATCTAATGGTGGAAATTGGTTAATATAACAACTACTGAAGGAGTATGATAATGGACACTTGGAAGTACGACGTTCCGACATGGTATCCTGAAGAACAGGCATCGCCTTACCTGGGCAACGGCTTCATAGGCGGCAATATTCCGTTGGACGGGCACGGCGCAGGCGGCATGCGCTACCTGGCCACGCTTGCATGCTATTACATTGGCGCCAAAGAGACGATGATCCCGGTTCCGCACTGGATCAACGTTCCGCTGAAGGTCAACGGCCAGACCGTCAACGCCTGCTTCGACGCCTACCGTCAGGTGCTCGATCTCGAAAAAGGCACGTTGTTTACTTCTTATCAGGATTCGACCCATTGCGTGCGCGTGGAAACGGAAACATTCTGCCATCGCGGTCAACGCAGCGTAGCGCCTTATCGGATGACTGTTCGTGCCCTCAAGGACGTTGATGTCGAACTGGAACCCCGATTCGATTGCGCTCAAGCCTATTTCAAGCCGGTAAGCATACAGGTTGAGTCAGGCGGGACAGATGAAACAGGGTGGCTACTCGATTTTGACGACAAGACGGAGCTCCTCGCGCAACTGCTCGTGACACACTTTTCCAGCGGTAAGGCTCAGACGGTTCGTAGCGAGTGGAGTGTTGGACAGAAGTTTTCGACGAGCCTGAAAACAGGGCAGACATGCGAACTGACCGGCATCACGGTTACATGTCACGGGCAGGCGCCGATGGCTGAGGCGCGCGAAATCATGTCTCGTGCTAGCAACGCAGGATATGCAGCTTTGAAAGCGTCGCATGTGCGCGAGTGGAAGGCGCTGTGGAAGAACTTCCAGGTCGAGGCTGACGATCCTTATCTTGAGCGCAAGATGCGCTCGGCTATGTTCTATCTGCTTTGCGGCTATCGTAAGGATGTGGAATGGGGTGGCATCGCGACTGGCCTGAGCAGTAAATTGTCATGGGGCGGTTGCGTTTTCTGGGACACGGAGTTCTACATGTTTCCAGCCGTTCTGGCTTTCCATCCTGAACAGGCCCGCTCGATTCTCCAGTATCGCTACAACACACTGTCCGGTGCCCGCCAAAATGCCATCGAGTACGGAGAGAAGGGCGCGCGCTTTCCATGGCAGAGCCACAAGACAGGGCACGCACTCTATAAGGATGGCTTCGAGAACGAACGGCATGTCGGCACGGATATCGCCTATGCCTCATGGTGGTATTCGCAATGCACAGGCGATGCGGATTTCCTTCAAAAAGAGGGACGCGAAATCATTCTTGAGGTGGCCAGAAATTCCGTCTCCAAGATCACTTTTAACAAGAAGAAGAAACGGTATGAGATTCATGGCGTAGTGCCGTCTGATGAACATGTACTGGACCATTACGTTTGCAAACCGGTCAATAATTCGGTATTCTTCAATGCTTATGTCAAGTGGTTGCTGGAAAAAGCTGTTGAGCTTTATCCGGATCAGCTCACGACCGACGAGCGGACGCAGTGGCTTGACATGGCTCGCAGAATGTATCTGCCACGAGACGAGAAGAAAAAGATTTACATGGAATACGATGGCTACAACGGACACCCGATAAAGCAGGCCGATGTCGGCCATCTTTTCTTCCCGCTCTGCATAGACAAGAATGCTGCTGAGATCAAACGGAACATTTACTACTACGCCGACCGCGACCGCGCGACGCAGTTGTATCTGTTGCACAGTCCACCAGTTTACGCCGCCGCACTTTCACGGGCGGGCGATGTGAAGGGCGTGACGCATTTCCTGCGTCTCACGGACCGAAACACTGTCGGGCCTTTTGAGTTGCCGCGCGAATCCAATTATGGTGGAGGCCTCTGCGTCACAGGAGCCGGCGCATTTATTGACCTCGTCGTTTACGCTCTGTTGGGCGTTGAAAACTCGGGTAAAGAACTGACAGCTCATCCATGCATTTCTGAAGACGTGGGACGTATCAAGGTGTCCGGCTTCTATTTCAAAGGGAAGCGTTATTCCGTTGAGGCTAAACCCGGTGGAAAGGCAAAAGTAAACGTAATATGAGATCAGAATCCTCAGCAGGCTGTTGGTTGAAATTGGCGGCTTTGTTTTTCGTTGTGGATCTACCTATGCGTTGTGCCCAGGCCATATACGATGACAGCTATCTTGCACCCTCAGGGTTGGAATCGGTGTGTCAGATGCCCAATCTGCCAGTTTTCAATGTGATGAGTTATGGAGCGACGGGAAGCGGGACGACGGATGACACTGTTGCGATTCGCAATGCAATTGCGGCTGCAGTGGCCTCAAATGGCGGAATTGTGTACTTCCCGGCTGGAACGTACGCCGTGTGTCATCAGCCTGGAGATGCCGATCCATTTGTCACAGCGCAAATCTTTACCATAACCAGCAGCAGTCTCGTGTTTCTGGGTGAGGGCGCCGATAAATCGCACATATCCGGTTACATGCCGGGGTTGCAAAACCCGGTCACCCACTGGAATAACAATCCTGATCCAAACGCGTACTCCAAGATCAGCCGGTTCAGTATGTTCTTCCTGGCGCCGAGCAGTGCGCCTATCACCAATGTTCAGTTCCGCTCGCTGGAAATCATTGGCAACGCCGGCTACACCGGCAACTCCACGGTGGGCGGGATCCAGTCAAACGGTGACGGCTGGGACATGACGCATAAGTGCATCGGGCTGGTTGGCGGTCAGCCTTCGGACGTTCTCATCTTCAATTGTTCGCTGAACAGATGGCGCGGCGAGATTGTGTATGGCGGCGGGAACCAGGGTAAGGGTTATCTCATTAATAGCCACATTTTCAGCGCCAACTCATCCGCTCTCAGCTTTTCCGGCGATGTGCTGGTTAACCATTCCACCGTTGGCGGAACCAACGCCAACGACGACATCTATAACGGGGTGGAGAATTTCTGCCTCGGCGCGCCGCAGAAGACCGTCATTCAAGACAGCACGATCATGTGCGGATCGGCGACGAACCGCCATGGCAACGGCGTCGCCTACCTTGGTCTGCCGACTTCGTCGCTGCTCGTCGAGCGCTCCGGGATATACAACTGCGAATTCGGCATTCTGTTTTCCGAATTCGGCTACAACGTGATTGTCCGGAACAGCACGTTTACCAACAACGCGAATGCCAGCATCACTTCGATAATGGGCATGTATCCGACGTATGCCCAGTACGAGGGATTCGCCAATTTTCTGATAGGAACCAACACCTTCGATAATTCGGGTTGCGCATTTGTCAACCAGTTCTACGGGAACGGATTTACGCTCGATAATGTGGCGTTTAACGGCAACACCATTACGCATGGCAACCTGCTCGGCGGGGCCAACGATGGACCGCTCGGCAAGCCGTACACAGGTTTCGTGGCGGATGGGAACACTCTCGGCGTCGGCGGTGTTGACGCCGACTGCGAAGTGACGGCGCGTTCGCAATGCCTGCTGAATGTCGCTTCATGGAAGAATACCGTTCGCTACAATACGTTGAACACCTCCAACTCGAAGTACTGGCTGAACTGCAATGGTGTGACCAACGCGGCGATCACTCCTTCATGCGACATAACCGTCGTAAACGATAATGGCGGAGCACCAACCGTGAACGTGGCCATCGCCGCAGCTGTCCTGCCGGGATATCCCATGGGATTCACCACGAAGATCATCAATGGCCCCGCCAACCGTGCATGGATCGTCAAGGCCGATTCATCATGGAACACTTTTGCCTCGGATCAACCGGTCGGCTCGACCGGCGTGACGATCCGCATGAACGCACAAGGCAAATTCGATCTTGGGAGCGGCGATGGCGGGACGAACTACACCATTACCGCAAGTGCTGGCTCGAATGGTTCGATCGCCCCATCAGGCAGCGTGAGCGTTCCGTCAGGAAGCAACAAGACGTTCACGATTTCGGGGAATTCTGGGTACGTCGTGACGAATGTAGTCGTGGATGGAAGTTCCATTGGTGCGTCAAATACCTACACGTTTGTCAACGTTACTACAGGGCACACAATAAGCGCCTTGTTCGGCTCGACATCTACGAACTACACCATTACCGCAAGCGCTGGCTCGAATGGTTCGATCGCCCCATCAGGCAGCGTGAGCGTTCCGTCAGGAAGCAACAAGACGTTCACGATTTCGGGGAATTCTGGGTACGTCGTGACGAATGTAGTCGTGGATGGAAGTTCCATTGGTGCGTCAAATACCTACACGTTTGTCAACGTTACTACAGGGCACACAATAAGCGCCTTGTTCGGCTCGACATCTACGAACTACACCATTACCGCAAGCGCTGGTGCGAACGGCTCAATTACTCCCTCCGGAGCCGTGAGCGTTCCGTCAGGAAGCAATAAGACGTTTACGATTTCGGTCAACAATGGCTATAGCATTGCCAGCGTTCTGGTGGATGGAAGCTCTGTGGGTACGCCAAGTTCCTATACATTCAACAACGTGACGTCAAACCACGCGATAAGTGCCAGTTTCAATGGTTCTGCGCCGGCAGGTTTTAGTGCCTGGACGAACAGAATGTTGGTATCGTTCTCTGGCTACAACAGGCCGGAGACGCTGACTAATTTCCCCGCGCTGGTGGTTTTGAACACTGGCACAGCAGGCTTCTCGTACAGTCAGTTTGCGTCAACGAACGGTAACGATCTGCGTTTCTCGGCAGACGGCACGACGGAATTGAACTATGAGATCGAGCAATGGAATCAGGGCGGTAGCTCATACGTGTGGGTGCAAGTGCCGCAACTGGCCAGTGGTTCTTACATCTGGGCATATTGGGGCAATGCGGGGGCCGCTTCCGGTCCGGCGGCGTACACCTTGGACGGCTCGACATGGCCCAGCAATGCCTTTGCCGCTGTCTGGCACATGGGGCGGAGCAATACGCTGGATTCCACTGCTAATGCCAACAACGGAACGGCTGCCGGTTCGATAAGCAGCGCATCGGGCATTGTTGGCGGCGCGCAGTATGTCACCGGTGGCGGCCATGTCACATTTTCAAATTCCGGCAGCCTGGATTTCGTCAATCCTGGTGTGACTTACTCTGGATGGGTCAAGTTCAATACGTTACCCGGTGGTGAGCAGGTTCTAATGCGTAAAGAACAGAACAGGGAAATTGGATTCAGTGATTCCGGCCATGTGAGAAGCATGCTCAAGACTGGCGGGACGACCGGCTGGACAGCAGGTAATGACGATGCGATCACTCCGGTTGTGGGACAGTGGTACTACTTGGCGTTCACATACGACGGCAGCACATTGAGGAACTTCTGGAACGGTGTGCCGCTAAGTGCAGGGCACGGAGTTACGGGAAGCATTGTTGGCGACCCGTACACGATGAGCATCGGGGCCTACAACGGCAACGGCGACGGCGGCCCGGTCACCCTTGGATTGGATGCGATCATTGACGAGGTGAGAGTTGAGCAGGTGTTTCGCTCGACGAACTGGATATGGGCGACATATCTGACGGTGGCGTCGAACGCCAGCTTTAGCGTTTATGGCAGTGTGCAGACTGGCGGCAGCACAAACACGCCTCCAGCTGGGATTCCTCCGGGAACGTGGATGCAGCGCTATTTCCCAGGAACTCCGACGAACAACTATGCGAGCCTCGCAGGGAGCTGCGTCAATAGCAATGGCATGACGGTTTGGCAGGACTATGTGGCGGGCATGAACCCTACGAATGGCAATAGTTGTTTCTCGGTGATTATCACGAACATGGCTGGTCAGATTCTCGTGATCGTTCCATCCGTCCAGACAAACTCTGACTATAGCGGGATGAATCGCTACTACGAGATTGACGAATGCACCAATCTTTCGGTGGGCGGTTCATGGCAACCGGCCCCGGGTTACTCAGGGCTTCCTGCCAGCGGCGGATTCATCTCGTGCACAAATTCGGCGCCGGGCTTCGCCACCTTCTACCGGGCGAAAGCAAGACTGCAGTAGGATCGATGTTCAGTGTTCAATGTTTATGACATTTTGCACGGCTTCGAGATATTTCATGAACCATACACTGTGTATGGTTCATGAACATAAACGCCAATACGAACTGTCATGTTGTTCCGTCCTTTCAGCATTGCCTCTCATCACGTTTCTGTTGCCATATGTATCCAGCAAAATTACGCGAAGACTCCACGGTTGGAGGCCTCGCAATGAGATGTGTCCCAAGAGTTCTCAGGCTTTAATTCTAGAACGCGATCTTTCCGTCCGACTACCAGCAGTCTGGCGCTGCGGACCGCCATCCGGAAGTGGACTGCCGCGTCAGGAATAGTATCCATCCCGGCGTTCATCAATAGATGAAACGGCATACCGAGGAAGCAAAACGGTGTCGCTTGGGACTTTTCTCTTGCTGAAGTAAATCCGAAATAGGAATCTATGACCCGATTTGGTTCGGCCAGCAAGCGTCGAAAATACGCATCGGATAATAAAGGAGAGATATCTCGCATGACAAAAGCATTCTGGAGCTTGTTCTGTAACGACTACAGGAAGAATTGTCTTGCATGGCAGCATTCCGCCAGGAACCCCGTGATTCCAGCATCAGGCTCAACTTGGAAGAGTCACTGGACTGCGAATCCGGAGATTCTTGAGTTTGCTGGCAAACGGCTTCTCTATTATCGTGGCAACGGCACAATGCCAGGCCCCGATCAGGAACTGCATGATCGAATCGGTGTTGCGCAAATTATCCGTCTTTCAACTGACAACATTGAAATACAGGACCTTAACGATGGACTGCCAATAATTGACTTGGGCGATCCAGAGGCATTCGACAGGCAACATATCCTGGATCCGGCCGCTATTGTGTTTCAGGGTAAGATATTGCTCTATTACACAGCTGTCGGAAAAGGACAGGACAGCATCGGCCTGGCGTCCAGTTCGGATGGAATAAAGTTCACGAAGCTCGGCAAGATAATCGAGGGTAGGGCTCCAGATGTCGTCATAAAGGATGGGCGCATTCATATGCTGCTTCAGAGGGCGAACGGAAAGGGAGGACACGAGTTCTTTATTGCGAGTTCCAGCAATGGCATGAGCTTCAACATCGAAAATAACTCTCCTGTTCTGGCTCCGACAGCCAGACCGGCATGGGACGGTTATGACGTGACAACAGGTCGTCTGTTCTCCTCGGACGAAGGTTTCTTTCTGCTGTATGGCGGCAGCTCCTCGCTGACGGACCAGCCGGACTACTTCGGTCTTGCGAAATCTAATGATTTGATCCATTGGGAACGACATCCAGGCAACCCGATATTCGGCTGTGGTCCGAAAGGGTCCGAGGACGGCGGCGCAATTTGGTATCCGGCTCTAATCGAGACGCAAGACAAGTATATACTGCTTTACGAAGGCAGTCGCGGTGGCTTTACTGGAGACATTTCTTCGTCAATTTCCATGGCCTCTATTGGAAAGTCTGCGATAACAAAAGGAAACAGTTGAGATGGCGAAGATTGGCAGAATCCTGAAACGCTCAAGAAGAACCGCGGAAAAGTCAATCAAATCGGACCAGCCGCCACTGGTGACGGAAGCGCTGATCGCGAAATCTTTGCGCAAACTGGGCTTATCCGATGGGCGCTCGGTATTTGTGCATAGCGCTCTTTCGTCGTTCGGAAAAGTCGAAGGCGGCGCCTCCGCCGTGTGTCGCGCGATTCGCTCCGTCGTCGGACATGAAGGTACGATTTGCATGCCGGCATTCACATTCTCCTTGAGGGAGAAGCCTGACGCTATTCTCGACCAGAAGAATGAACCTTCGTGCGTTGGAAGAATCTCCGAGGTATTTAGGAAGCGCTTTGCTACACATCGCAGCTCTCACATCACTCATTCCGTGTCAGCATGGGGAAAGAAATCTGCACCATTCACCGAAGGCCCCGCTCCCGATGCGTTTGATGAGACGAGCGCATTTGGACAATTGGTTGCCGACAACGGCTGCGTCCTTCTGCTCGGAGTGGATTACAATCAGTGCACCTTCCTGCACGCGGTTGAACTGGCTCTTCCCGTTCCATATATGGGTATGACACCGAAAGCCGATGCAAAGGTGCGACGGTGCGATGGGACGATCGTTCCGGCGCGCTCCCGAATTCATTGTCCGACCAAGCCTTATGATTTCAATCGCATAGCGCCGTTGCTCGACTCCGAACATCTGGTCAAGACCGTCTCGTGTGGAAATGCCATAATAAGGATGTTTCCGGCAGCTCCCGTGTATCGACGTGTTCTCAAAGAGCTTAAGCAGAGAAAGTTTGCGCTTACGCAAGTTGGCGAGAAGAAGATGGATGTCCCTGTTTGCATTTCGGCAGCTGGTAAGTTCCGCCGATGAAGAATCCTTTCGAACAATACGCATCACGGTATCGAAACGCGCTCTTGAAAGACGTGCTGCCTTTCTGGGAAGAACATTCACTGGACCGAAAACACGGCGGCTATTTCACCTGTCTGAATCGGGATGGCTCGGTTTATGATACGGACAAGTTTGTCTGGCTGCAAGCCCGGCAAGTCTGGACATTCTCGATGCTGTTCAACCGTCTGGAGAAGCGCAACGCGTGGCTCGACATTGCCACAAGCGGCGCCGAGTTTCTGCGGAAACACGCCATAGCGAAGAACGGGCGCTGCTATTTCTCCCTCACGCGAGATGGGCTGCCACTGGTTCAGCCATACAACATTTTCTCGGACTGCTTCGTTGCCATGGCTTTCAGCCAGTATGCCTTGGCAACTTGCGATTCTCGCGCTAGAGGAATTGCCGGCAAAACCTACAGAACAATTTTGAAGAACAAGAATAACCCGAAAGGGAAATACAGCAAGGCCGTGCCAGGAACCCGACCGCTGATCTCTCTATCGTTGCCAATGATTCTGGCGAATCTAACGTTGGAATTGGAATGGATGCTTCCGGCCAACGTCCTGAAACAATCGCTGGACATGTGCCAACACGAAATATTCTCAAAGTTTCTGGATGCGGATCGAATGATCCTGCACGAGCAAGTTGCGCCGAACGGTCGCGCCGTGGATTGTTTCGAAGGTCGAGTTGTGAATCCCGGTCACGGTATTGAAGCGATGTGGTTTCTGATGGATGTGGCCGAGCGGCGCGGTGATTCGGGATTGATCCAAAAGTCTGTGGACATTGTCCTTAGCACGCTTGAGTTCGGTTGGGACGTCAAACACGGCGGAATTTTCTATTTTCTGGATGTCAAGGGTTGCCCGCCACAACAACTCGAATGGGATCAGAAGTTATGGTGGGTGCATATCGAAGCTCTTGTGGCACTCCTGAAGGGGTATCGTCTGACAGGGCGGAAGGAATGCTGGGTTTGGTTCAAGAAAGTGCATGAATATACGTGGCAACGATTCCCTGACCCAAAGTTTGGCGAATGGTTTGGCTACTTAAATCGCAACGGCGAAGTGCTGCTTTCTCTGAAAGGCGGAAAATGGAAGGGTTGTTTCCATGTGCCACGCGGTTTGTACCTCTGCATGAGGGAATTTGAGAAACTGAGCGACGAAACTTGCGCAGAACAGGATATATGAAAGCATTGATAATCTGTTGTCGCAAGGACTGTGATTTGTTACACGTGCTGGAACAAAACCGGATCCCATTCCGCCGGTTTTATTCCTGTGCAGAGGCCATTCGCAAAGCACCCGCTGGCGCCGGCCTGATGATCCTGGCCGATGGCTACCCAAGTCGGCCCACGAAGATTTCTCCCTTATGCATTCGGCAGGCTGGAAAGAAGCGGCTTCGTCTCTACATTGAATTCCCCGATGCTTTCCCCGGGATCAAGATAGGAAAAGCGCGAAGCGCCACCGTTGAGCGGGCCGTGGTAACATCCGATTTCTTCGGGGCTTCGTTGCGAAAGATGCGAATTCTCGCTATTCACGGGTTGCATTTTGTTCCATTGAGTTGCGACAGAACACATATCGTTGCCGCCAGGGTCGCAGGCTTCGATCGCGCGGTCTTCGGTTTGCCCAAGGAAGTTTTTCCATTGATGTGCGAGCCATTACCGCGGAATCTTTTGGTTGCGACAACGCGACTCAGCCATTTTGTGACAGGACGCTTCGCACCTTGCGACGCCTGGCAAACGCTCTGGCGTCGAATCTTAAGCTGGTTGTCGAACGACGCGCCAATGCCGAGGCTGCTGTGGAGTCCGATGGTGCAGCCATCGTACGGCTCGAAAGAAAAGCTGCCGGCTGACGCTGAGCAGCAGTCGCTTCAGAGAGGTGCGGACTGGTTTCTCAGTTCCAAACTTCTCTTGCATCATTCGCGTGTCAGGGATGCGAATGATGCCGTCGTTCGATCAAACAACCTTATGAAAACACCAGCGCCGGATAGTCCCATTGGCGATGGATGTTTGGGTATTCTGGAAGGTCCTTTGTCTGTTGTTTGCGCCGATGGTAGTCAGATGCACAGCGTCATCCGGCGCGGCGACTGCCATGCAGAATCGGCAATGGCGCTCGCGTTGGGCGGAACTATTTCGGGAGACCAGGAGAAGATTGAGATCGCCAGGAATCTGCTCGATTTCTATCTGTTCAAATCAGACGCCCGCAAGAGGGATCGCGCAAATCCTAAACACAGCGCCTTTGGTCTGATCGCCTGGGGGATAGGCGTGCCTTTATGGTATCGTGGTAACTTCGGTGATGATAATGCCAGACTCATGATGGGCGCCATGGCAACAGCCGCAGTCTTGCGCGAGACGCGATGGGACAAGGCCGTGATGCTCTGCCTGTTGGCTAATTTGCGGACAGCCGGAAGCCTGGGGTTTCGCGGAGACAATATTGACATTCCGGAATTGTCGCGAACTCCTTGGCAAACCCTCTTCAATCGAAGAACCGTCAACTACAGTCCTCACATGGAAGCATATCTATGGGCCTGCTATTTGTGGGCGTACGAGCGGACGGGGTACAAGCTGTTTTACGAACGGGCACACAATGCGATTCGCATGACCATGGAAACTTACACCGACGGATGGCGCTGGATGAATGGTCTGGCGCAGGACAAGGCCCGCATGATACTCCCGCTTGCCTGGTTGGTTCGTGTGAAGAACAGCC
>CAZASC010000024.1:28764-39427 GCA_964487695.1 uncultured Victivallales bacterium | reverse complement strand
GAGGCATAGGGGTCAGCCCTTGACTTAGGACTTAATAAAGGTTTGGCTGCGCATAAATGTGGTGTGGTGGGAATGGAAGCAATAAACAGGCTTTAGTTTGGCAAATGGAGACTGGCTGGGTCGTTTGTGAAAGTTGACCGGAGACCGGGGGAAGAAGATGCCGCCATGGAAACGACTAAAGTCCTAAGTCAAGGGCTGACCCCTATGGCGGTACGACCTTCTTTCGGTTTGGAGGACATGTTTTCGAGAGCGATGCCAAGAAAATATCCGTAGGCATGACTAAAGAAGCTGTCGTCATGTGCATCGGTCAATTTGACAGAGCTTCTGGCGATAGGGACGGCAGTCGGGAAACGTACTGCTATTATATACAGCATCCATGGGGAATAATGACCGGACATTCCAAGTAAGATTCAGGGATGGGAAGGTCGTATCCGCTGAGATCAGAGGCGGGTTTCTAGCCAGTGATCTCAGACCCTAAAGTCCTATTCCAATAATCCCAAGCCAGAACAGAGGTTGGGCCAAAAGAAACAAAACAAATACATTGCGTATGTAGCCCATTTGTGCCACACTCGAGATCAACCTGGAGGTACATAATGATTAAAACAGCAACAGTTCGTGCGAGAATTCAACCTAAACTGAAAGATAATGCAGAAAATATCTTTCACCGTCTTGGATTAAATCCAACACAGGCAATCACTATTTTCTACAAGCAGGTAGAATTGCGCGATGGCCTTCCTTTTGACTTAGCCATCCCTACTTCGACGACCAAACAAACATTTGACGCCACCGACTCTGGGCGTGACCTGATTGTTTGCAAAGATGCAGCTGACATGTTTAAAAAACTGGGAATCTGATGTATACACCTGTTTATACACATCAATTCGCCAAAGATGTAAAACGTGCTGAACGGAGAGGCAAGAATCTTGAGAAATTCAAACTTCTCACTCAAACTCTACTCTCCGGCCAACGTCTTGATCCAATCCATAGAGATCATAAGCTTCTCGGAGACTATCTCGGTCGCCGAGATTGCCACATCGAATCAGACTGGATACTAATGTACAAGGTCGAGAACAATAATCTCATATTCGAGCGCATGGGAACTCACTCAGACATATTCAAGAAATGAGATTGCCCAACAATTCTCAGAAGTTTGTTTCAATCCTGAAGGTTGGAAAAACGTCAGAGATGACGCTCTGAACGATTCTGGTTACGTGACGGCATTTGACCGCCACCAAATTCTTCAGCTAACTACAATCCCACCAGCGTCTTCCCTCTTTGCCGGAATCTGGCGCATTGGGTGTAGCCGCAGTCTCTGGCGAGTTTGAGGGCTTCGGAGAAATTGAAGCCTACTTGGGATGGAGCGTGGGAGTCTGATCCGAATGTGATCGGGATTTCGCGTTCATGTGCGAGTTGGAGAATCAGTGGCGACGGATAGATTTCTTTCACCGGTCTGCGCAGACCGGAGGTGTTGAGTTCGATGGCCATCCCGGCGGCGGCGATTCGATCAAGCGCCGGCTGAACCATTTCCTTCTGCTGCTTATCGCTCGGCCTGAAACCGAATTTCTTTGGCAGGTCGAGATGGCCGAATACGTCGTACATGCCGGTGTCGGCGAGTTTGCCTACGCTCTTGAAATACTCGCGCCATGCTTCAGCGACATTTACCGCTGCCCAGGTCTTCATCTCGTCAGGACCGTCAAATCCCCATTTTCCGATGAAGTGCACGGAGCCGAGAACAAGATCGAACTTCTGTTGATGCAACCATTTACTCAGGAAATCCTGACAACCCTCGTAATAGTCCGCTTCTATGCCGAAAAGAACGGCTGGATTTTGTGAATCGCGTACTTTGGCAACCAGTTCTTTGTAAGCGGGAAACTGGTCCAAAGTCATGCGGTTGATCGCGTCATAGCCATCCGGCGCGGGAACATGGTCGGTGAAGCAAATCTCCGGAATTCCCTTCTTTCGCGCTGCCTCGACATACTCGGCAATGTCGCCTTCAGCGTGTTTGCAGAGCACAGTGTGCATGTGGTAGTCGGCTTGCATGATGGTGCTTTAATCGTCCTGTGAATAGGTTCTCAATCCTCGTTCTCTCCTGTGATGTCCCAATATGCTGTCGTTGTCTGATCTTCTATCTGTTCCCGAATGTGAATTCAAGAATTACAGTAATTCCCTGGTTACTGGATGGTAAGAGTGACTGACTTGCGACATGGCACCCCGAAGCTTCGCATACGCGTCAACGTAAGCCGGAACGATTCTGTTGACAAGAAAGTAGAAAACCCTGAATAGTTGCAACCCTAGGATTGACAAGTTGTTCCACATAATTCCCAACTGCATTGCAGTTCAAATTCAGATACCGTTGGTGAGTCGTTATTGCTTGGAACCGGCGAACCCTCTCGCCGGTGGTCACCGGGACGATGGCGGTCCCGGCTCCAAGATTGAACTGAATCGTTCCTGCTAACCCATTACAATTGTATATGCCCTTTTATGAAGGCATCGCCGAGCGTCGCTTCGGGTTAATTCCCTTTCGTGGAAATCGGCGTTACAGGCGTTTCCTTGCCGGTGCCGGAACTGAAATCGTATCCGAGCACTACCCAGCATTCCGTGCGGGGGGAATCGTGTGTCATTCCGAACAAAGGGACGCAATCCAAGTGCAGCTTTGGTGTGATGCGCCATTGGGCGCTGGGCCCCAAAAGGAACCAGACTTCCGGATCGCCACGGGATCCAGCTACAGTCGTATTGGAGTATTCAGCTTCAATACCCAAACCAAGTTTCCGATCAATTATGGTACGACCAAGGGCGGCGGATGCTGCCAACTCTGTGGAGCAGTCACCCCAAAGTCCCTGCTCACAGATGAAGTTAACACCATAATGCCACACCTGACATATTTCATCGCCGAGCAACAGTTTGCCTTCCAATGCATCTGCATCGCCACCGGTCGCAAATGTGTATTCCACATAAAGAGTTGGATTCATCGGAAGTTGTCCCCAATCCGCAAATGCGTATCGGAATTCAATAGATTCTTCATCAACTGCGACATTATGTGGCCCTGCGATGGCCTCTGATCCTGCCTTCCAGGTGTAATATGCGTCCATCTGAAACCGGTGCGGAAGCCCCAACTCGTATTCCTCGGAAAACCTGTGCTCAACCGTCCCATCTTTGAAGGCGCGAATTCGATCCCACTGCTCTACGCCCATTTCGTAGGGCTGCTCCTGAAGATAAATTCTCGTCGTGGGGAATCGGCGTTCCGTTGTCCATTCGGGTTGCTGGTAAGGCCCTACGAGCTGCTCCTCGGCAAACGGTGAAACGCGTTGACCCTGGACCACGATTGGAGGAAGTTCCAACGTTTTCGACTGTGTCGGAGGCTCGTTTGTGGAAGCTTGAGTTTTTTCGACCTGCTGCTCGGGCGGATTCGCTACCGTTTGTGCGTTGGCTGCAATCGTTGTTGCCAACAGTCCCGTTAGAAACAATACAGTCAGCGTAGATCCAGACATCACTGAATTTCCCACACGAATCATGACCAATCTCCTTTTTCTACGATTCATCAATTCAACCGTTCCATTTAATGCTTAAGCGCCGGAATCCATTGAAAGGTTCACTGGAAAGATCCTTTCCGTAAAGTTCTTTTGTTGATTCGCAAGCGTTCCCGGTGTCACAATGTCACCATGACTGATAACGCTGGTCACGAACCGGACGCTGAAATTCAGGATCAGTATTTGATGGAGAGGGTCAGATCCGGCGATCAGGATGCATTCGCGGTTCTTATTCGAAGGCATCAGCAATCTGTGCTGAACTTTTTCCGGCGATTGGGCGCTTATAGTAATGCGGAGGATTTGGCGCAGGAAACTTTCCTGCGGGTCTTTCGATACCGGTTCAAATACAAGCCGGTGGCGAAATTCACCACGTTTCTCTACACGCTTGCTCGCCACGCCTGGGCGGATGGTCTCAGGAAAGCGATGCGTCACGCTGCAATAGCCGAGCGAGTGGCAAACGAGTTGCCGGCGAGCGACGACGGTGCAATGGGGCGCACGCGTGCGGCGATGGATGCGCAAATGGCGCTGGAAAAGTTGTCGGACAAACTGCGCGTCGTGGTTGTTATGAGCATGTATCAGGGGATGAAATACGAGGAGATCGCTGAGATCCTCGATATACCGTCTGGTACAGTGAAGTCGCGGATGTTCACGGCTTTGAATCAGTTGAAGGAAATACTGGATGACCGATCACGGGCAAAACATGAGTGAAGCTGGCGTCTGTAGCCGTGGGCTGGATATAGCTCCTTATCTTCAGGGACAAATGTCACCGAATGAACTCACTCTGTTCGAAGGACACCTCAAGACGTGCGCTTCATGCCAAACGCGGGTGGTTGCTTTCCGAAAAGTAATCACGCAATTGAAGCAGATTCCAACGGAGGCTCCGATTCGGGACATGGCGCCGGATATTATTGCCAGGATTCCGGAACGCGAATGGAGCAGGTCGTCGCCATCCGGCGGGTTCATGCTATTTCTTCGTCTCGCTGCTCTTTTTCTCTGCGTCGCTGGTGTCGGATTGCTGGCCGTCCACATGCGAAGCGCCAGACAATCAGGAATCGCAGCTACTGCCATTGCGCAAGAATGGAAGCACGCTCAAGTCGCGCCGGCGAAAAACGACGGGCAGGAGACCGGCGAAAAAACACAGGCTGTTGCCACGGCGCTTGAGTGGCTGGCGTCAACGCAGGAGACGGACGGTAACTGGGATGCCGAAAAATGGGGCGCTGAACAGCAATACACTGTGGGGATAACAGCGTTGTCGCTTCTGGCATTCATTGATTCCGACCGACATGCGCTGGATGGGCCAAACGCCGCGACTGTTAGTCGAGGACTGAATTACCTGATGACTCGGCAGAGCGAGCAGGGACGGTTCGGGCCGGAATGCAAAGAGCAGATGTACAATCACGGAATAGCCACGCTGGCGCTTCTTGAAGCATATGCACTGAAGAAAGACGATGCGTTCAAGCAAGCGATTGGACGCGCCATTCAATTCACGTGCAAGCAGCAAAACGGGGCCGACAGTTGGGGTTACGAGCAGAGCGCCGTCAGGTCGCTCAACACTTCCGTGACGGTATGGCCGCTGCAAGCTCTCATACGGGCGGACTCGCTCGGATTTCCGGGACTCAAGCCAGTCATAAAGCGCAGCATTTTCTGGTTGAAGACCATGACGAGTCCCGATGGAGAGGTTGCGTACAGCAAGCCTGGCGAGTTTCCGGATGGTTACGACGCGCTCACGGCGGCTGGCGTGGTGTGTCTGGTCAAATCCCAGGGCCGCGTGAGTGGCGGGGACACGGAGAAAATGCTGGCGGTTCTTCATAAGTCAGCGGATGAGCAGGGGGAAAGCATAAATTATTACAGTTGGTATTTTCTCACCCAGGCGTTGCAAGGTGAAGGCGGAGAGCAGTCGGACAAACTGGTCACAAGGTTGCAGAGAACGCTTCTCGCGAAACAGACGCGAAGCGGACCGTGTCCGGGAAGCTGGGATTTGAGCGATCAATGGAGCGCCTCCGGCGGACGCGTCTACACAACCGCAATGTCCGTGCTGTCGTTGCAGTGAAAAGTGGCCAACTCGCTGCACAGGTAAAAGCCAAATCAACAGGCGATTCCATTCTGCCACCGAAAATGGCGCACTGACCCGATGGCTTGCCCGAATCTGTAGGAGCGGCTTTACGCCGCGACGGACAATCAAGATGCACGACAACATCTTCGCGGAGTAATGCCGTCGTCTCGTCCTTCGTCCACAACGCAATAATGTGAGAAGGCATGGGGCACAAACGTAAAACACGGACATTTTGACTGAGACAATAAAGTGGCATTTTCTCTTGTTTTCCGGCTGTTTGGCGGCATATCGTGGAAACATCACGTAAATGAAACGGAAATAATCACAGACGAGAGAATTTAACGATGGGATGGTTCACTCGCATTGACGAAGATGTTCTCGAATGGCAGGTGGCCCATTGGAAGTGGCTGATTCAGTCGCTTCGACAGGCTCACGATATTGACCGCATTCGCCTTGTGCAACCAACGCCTGTTGATTTCCCTGTCACAGGCACCACGATCGAGGAGCGCGCAACCCAGACGTTCAGGTGTGTCCAGAAGCACTTCGGGTTAGAGTCGTGGCCATGCACTCTTGCACCATTTGAAGAGACAGCTGACGTGGTTAAGGATATTTTCCCGGTACTGGCTCAACCGCAAACTTCCAAGGGCGCTGCCGGACTCTTCGAGGTTACGAAGGAGAAGGAAGTAATCATACGGTACAAACCTGACCAAGTTGGCGAGCCAATGGCAATGATCGCCACGATGGCGCACGAATTGTGTCACTATGTGCTTACCGCCATTCCGCGCGAAAACGAACCGCCTGGCGGGTGGAACGAGCACGAGCCAATCACGGATCTGACCGCTGTCTTTTTTGGATTCGGCATCTTTCTCGCGAATTCGTCATTCCGGTTTGTTCAGTGGCAGGACAGTCAATATCAAGGATGGTCTGCCGGCCGACAAGGTTATCTATCGCAGGACGCTCTTTCTCTATCGCTGGCCCTATTTTGCGCATGCAAGGATACGGATCCGAATCTTGCCTCAAGACATCTTTCAACAAATCCTCGGCACTATTTCTGGAGTTACCACAAAGAACTTGTGAGGCGACGTATGGATTCGGTTCAGAAACTGAGAATATTCGCAAAGGACGGCGGACAAAATCTCGAAAAGTCCTTAACCCAATCGAGCGATAATCTCAAAGAGCTTGAAGTAGCACATATTGGCAATAATGGTGTAAACATGCCGCCTGATGAGCAAGTAGTGACAAACAAACGTCCGTGGACAGGCTTGATAATTGCAATAGCTGTGCTAATCGGCACTACCATGGAAGCATATGACTCGCGCTGGTACTTCAAGGCGTGCTTCCAGCCTCCTATCCAAATGACATTTGCATCTTTAAGGGATTCCATTCCTGCAAATATCTATCACAATCGGATCATCGTTCGATGGTCACAAGTGGAGAACTCAGGAGTGGTGATGAAAGAGACAACAACGGACAATTACAACGGTCAACTGTTGGAGCGGAAAACGGTGGCTAAATACTATGAGCTAAGAAGTTCGGGGCGCACTGTTATTGCCAAGATAGATCCTACGCGTAGAACCATTGACTATGACGGCGTAATCCTCCCTGTACCTGCTGACATACGGGAACTCATTTCACCTGGCAATCCCGGTGCGTTCGAGAAGAAATACTGCCCATTCTACATAGACACGCTTTACATAGCCGCAAAACGGACATATCCGGGAATCATCGTCAGGATACTCATCTGGCTATCATGCCTATTTTACGTGGCGAAATGGATAAAGGAACGTGTTTAAAATAAAAGCCCAACGCGATCTGTCAAAACGACAGAAGTGTAATTCGACTGAAATGCAAAAGCCAAATCAACAGGAGATTCCATCTACCACCGCAAATGGCTCACTGGCCCGATGGCATGCCGGAATCTGTAGGAGCGGCTTTATGCCGCGAAGATGTTGTCGGGCATGGGTTGTCCGTCGCGGCATAAAGCCACTCCTACAACGACGGCACTAAACAGATTATTTGTGAATGACAATCATGGTTGCCGGATGTCGTTGCTTCGTATATTTTCGGGATCGTGTTCAGAACAATGAAAGGTGAGCATATGAACAGACACACATTTAAACTTCCGGCAGTGGCTTTCGTTTTGATGGCGTTGATTCCATTCGGCTTTTGTGAGGAGCAAGCTGCAAAGAAGGAAGAGCCTGCGATGCAGAAAACAGAAGCGCCAGCTATCACGTTGACTTCATCCCTGCCTGCTGCGGGCACACTCGATCCATCTTTGGCCAATGAGGTGAAAGCGGCAACAGCCCGCGGACTGGACTGGCTGGCATCGCAGCAGAAGGAAGACGGCTCGTGGTCGGACAGCAATTTTCCCGCGCTCACCGCGCTCGCGCTGGAAGCATTCATCCATGGTCAGCATCCGAACAAAAAGCAGGTGATCGAAAAGGGCGTTAAATACATTCTCTCATGCGTGCAGACCAACGGCGGCATTTATCGCGAAGTTGCCGGTGTGAAGGGCGGGGGATTGGGCAATTATAACACCGCTATTTGCATGATGGCGCTCCATGCGGCGGGCGATCCGGCCTACACGAAGGTCATTCAGGATGCGCGCAAGTATATCGCCGGCGCCCAGTACATGGGCGACGGAGTCTACAAGGGCGGCTTTGGCTATGATGCCGACACCATGAGACCGTACGCCGATCTGCTGAACACTTATTACACGACCGAGGCAATGAGCAAGACGGCGGACGTTGAAGACAGTCGTCCCAAAGGCGAAAAAAAGGTGGATATCAACTGGGATGAGACGGTCAAGTTCATCGAGAAGATGCAGAACAAGCCGGAGTCGGGAGACGAGAACGCCGGCGGATTCTTCTACAATCCAACCGATCCAAAAGTCGGCACCACGACGAATAAGGAAGGCGTTGTGGTGTTTCGCGCCTATGGAAGCATCACATACGCGGGCATGCTGGCATTGATCCACGCTAATATCACGCGCGACGATGTCCGTGTCCGGTCCGCATACGATTGGGCTTCCCAGCACTGGACGCTTGACGAAAATCCCGGTATGGGTGATCAGGGTCTATTCTTTTTCTACAACGTGTTGAGTAAATGTCTCGCCACGTACGGACAGGACATCATCGTTACGAAAGACAAGACGCAGGTTAACTGGAAGGTCGAGCTTGCGAACAAACTGGTCAAGAATCAGACGATTGATCCCAAAACAGGGCAGGGCTTCTGGGTGAACAAGAACAACAAGTACTGGGAAAACAACCCCGTGCTTGTGACAGCCTACACGATCATTGCGCTTGAGAATCTGTAGTGCTGCCGGCATCGAGATACTGCAAGGCGCTGGATTTGAACAGACACCAAATTCGATTGCCTGCGACCAGCCCCAGCGTCTTTGCGCCACTTGGCGAAATCTCTACAACAAGGGGAATGCCAATATCAACCACGCACATATCGCGATCGTGTGCGTGAATCAATCTGACCACCTGTCCGCACACCTGGTTCTGGATGGAAACGCCTTCGATGTGCGATCCAGCAAGGGCGATATCTTCGGGGCGCAAAATCGCATGGATTTCGGATCCAGCTCGCACGTCCAAAATAGGACCGCTGATTTCAACCGGTTTCGAGTTAATTTCGGCTGACGCCGTACGCAATTGCAGGTGCGTCAAACCTCCGGCGGTATCGAGGGATAGGATGGCTAACGGTAGAACATTGACCAGCCCTTGAAGTCGGAGCTGTTGCAAAACACGCTGATCCTTAATGATGTCAATCACTGGACCGGCGCCAATCACTTTCCCATCCTCCAGAACAACGACTCGATCGGTAAGATCAAGAATCTCCTTTGAGTCATGGCTCACATACAGCATCGGAATGTGGGTGGCGTCGCGAACACGCCTGAGGAACGGCATTATCTGTTGTTTTAATCTCCAATCCAGTGAGGCCAGCGGTTCATCAAGCAGCAGCATTCGGGGAGAAGCCAGCAATGCCCGGCCTATTGCGACGCGTTGCGCCTGTCCCCCGGAAAGCTGGTCAGGTCGCTGGTTAAGCAACGATTCCAACTCCAGAAGTTCAACAATTGCCCTTGTATTGAAACGCCGCTCCCCCGATGAAAGGAATCGTTCCCCATATGACAGATTCCCCGCCACGGAAAGATGCGGAAACAGCCGGCAATCCTGGAAAACCAAACCAAGTCTGCGCCTGTCCGGCGGCACGGAAATTCCAAGATCGGAATCGAACAAGATTTCCTCGTCGAGCACAATGCGGCCTGCGGTGGGGTGTAACAGACCTGCGATCATGTGGAGGAACGTGGTCTTCCCTGAACCTGACGCCCCGATGATACCGGTCACGGGATCGGACAGTAGGCAATCCATCTGGAAATGAAATGCGCCGCGCACGAGTTCAGCCGTGAATTGAATCATCATCCGACACCACCCTGGAGCTTGTGATGATATCTGCGGTTCATTAGTTCAGAAACGACCAGAGCTCCAAGCGACAGGACAATCGAGGCGAGGACGAGGCGAAGTGCGGCGGCGTCTTTGCCCGGCATCTGCATATAGCTGTAAACGGCCAGCGGCAGTGTGCGTGTCTCGCCCTGGATGTTTCCCGCAAAGACGATTGTGGCGCCGAACTCACCGAGGCTGCGGGCAAAGGCTAGAACAAGCCCGGCAATGATCCCCTGGCGGGACAGCGGAAGCGTTACTGTCAGAAAAGTGCGCAGCGGACCGGCGCCCAGACACCGTGCAGCTTCGTCAAGTTTCGGATCGGCCATTTCCATTGCAATGCGGACAGCCCTGACCACAAGCGGAAAGGCCATCACGGCTGAGGCGACAACGGCAGCCTTCCAGGTAAATGCAATGCTAAAGCCGAAGTGGCGATACAGAGCTTCGCCGAGAAGGCCTTTTCGTCCGAGCAGCACCAGAAGAAGATAACCGGTCACCACTGGTGGCATAACGAGCGGCGCGTGCAGGATGGCGTCAACGACAGCCTTGCCCGTAAAATGAGTTCGAGCCAGCAGCCAGCCGCAGGCTATGCCGGGAATGGCGACGACTGCCACGCAACAGAGCGCGACTCGCGCTGAAAG
>CAZASC010000024.1:0-28664 GCA_964487695.1 uncultured Victivallales bacterium | reverse complement strand
CTATGCCGGGAATGGCGACGACTGCCACGCAACAGAGCGCGACTCGCGCTGAAAGCCCAAGCACCACCCACTCTTCGGGAGAAAGCCAATACATGCGAGCACCTATGGGATGAGAGGAACGAACCCGGCATTCGCCCACATGGCTGCCGCTTCCTTGCCGGTCAGGAATTCCAAAAATACCCTGGCGTCTGGATTCGTAGTGCCGCACAGCGCCGCCGGATACCGGATTGGGCTGTGAGCGCTTTCTGGAAAGTCTCCAGCTATCACGACTTTAGTGGATGATTTTGCATCAGAAAGATAGACGATGCCTGCGTCCACTTCGCCCAGTTCGACAAGTCTAAGTGCTGCCCGGACATTCTCCGTCGGCGCGAGGCGATTCGTCAGCGCTTCCCACCAGCCCAAGCTCTGGAGAGCTTCCTTTGCATAGATGCCGGCGGGAACGTGATCAGGATCGCCGACCGCAATACGTCCGGTGAACGCACCGGCAAGGTCAACCCCTTTCTCCATTTTGACCGTCAATTTCTTGTCTACGGGCATAACAATGACGAGCCGGTTTCCGACGATGTCCTTACGGCTCACTGTTTGAATCTTGTGTTTGTCCGCCAGGTAGTCCATCCACTTCTGGTCAGCCGAAAGGAACACGTCGCAAGGCGCATCCTGCTCAATCTGTCTGGCCAGAACCGAGGACGCTGCGAAATTCAAGCGCACTTTGACCGGGTGATTAGCCTCGAACTTCTTCGCCAGGTCCGTCAACACATCCGTGGCGCTTGATGCTGCAAAGACTGTGATTGTGGCGTTGGTTTTCCCCTCACCGCCTGCAAGCGAGAATTTGTCAGTCGCCAAAAGACAGGTGGAAGCAAGGAGATTGAGGAGTGCAATTAATCTAAAAGAGAAGAATTTACTCATTTGTCTTAATCCCTTGCCGATATGGAATTGCTCATCACGAATCCTTACAGCTCTATGACGGCGGACGGGCAACGTCAACCCAGAAATTATACAGTGGCAGCTGTATTCGATGCGGTGTTGTTCAGGCTGGTGTCTGCCAATCCACGCTGACCCGGATGTCGAGTGCTTTTCTAAGTGAGGAGCACACGGTACAGTGCTTCTCGAAAATCTTGGCGCATTGTTCGGCGCGGCCGGATTGATCCTTCACCATCGGGCGGAGCCGCACGTCAACGCGGTCAATTCGTGGCAAACCTTCGGCGTTGGGTTTTACGACGGCGACAGCTTCGGTTTCGAAACTCAGCACTTCTACGTGAGAGTGGCGGAGCGCCTCCAGCAAACTCGCTGAAAGGCAATGTCCGATGGCCGAGGCTAGCAGGGCGGGGGTTGACGGACCGGATGCATCACCAATCGGATCTGGCTCATCAGAAACGTATGGATCGCCGTGCAGGCGACCATCCTCGCTCGCCTGGGAAACAAATCGAAAGCCGGTTTGATGTTTCAGGTTGACCTGAAAACGACGCTCCTTTTGATTGCGCATGTGCATTGAATATCCTCCTTCTTTCGTTGCCCGCATTCGTCCGCGTTCATCGGAGTTCCTTCCTCTTGTACCGGCGCGATGGCGCGCCGGCTCCATGCAAAACGATTCACCAAATAATCCGCGCGACACTCATTCCTGTTTCATTTCGCGATGTTCAACCGCCATTGGCGGAGTCTGTGGGACAGAAAGCGCTCCGACCCTTTTCTCCAGAATCTTTGCTACACTTGCCATACTGCGGCACACGACGAAAAATCCCATCGCCATGCAAATATAAGTTGCCAGCATCCTGTTTGGTTGCCGCTGACTCACGATCACGCCGGTTTGCACGAGATCGACAATGCCGATTATGTAAACGATGGAAGTGTCTTTGAACAGGGAAATGGCAAAGCTGGCGAATGCCGGAAGCATCATCCGGAATGCCTGTGGCAGGACGACGAGCCGGGTCGCCTGTATGCGCGTCATTCCGCTCGCGAGAGCCGCGTCGAACTGGCCGCCTGGAACGGCCAGGATGCCGGCGCGCACGATCTCCGCCTGATATGCAGCCGCATGTGCGGAGAGTCCCAAAACCGCTCCCCAGAAAAGCGGGAGATTTCTGCCTGCAACACTTGGAAGAAAAAATGCGAACCAGAAAACAAGCAACAGCGCTGGTGTGGCGCGTATGACTTCCACGCAGACTGCGCATGGCCACCGCAGAAAATTATGGCGCGACAAACGCCCCAATCCGAGAACGATTCCAGCGACAAGTCCGAGCGAAAGGCAGAGGATCGCCATCATGAGGTTCGCCGCAAGACCGCCCACGGGCCCCGTGGGATACGAGCCCAGCAGATAGAAGCGCCAGTTCCCGAATTGTTCAGTCAAGAATTCCATAAAGCCTGCTTGTCCATGGTTCTTCGTTTCGAATTCGTGTCTGCCAGTGTTTCTCAAGCATTCTTGCAACGCCGCCGAGTGTGAGCGCGACGGCGCAGTAGAATCCGGTTGCCAATGCCGTCACTTCAAGACCACGGAATGTCAGCGATTCTATCTGTTGAGTTGCCCAGGTAAGCTCAGGGGCGGATATCGCCATGCACAATGACGTATTTTTGAAATTGTGGATCATGCGCGTGCTGAGCGGGGGGAGCATGATTCTGACAGCTTGCGGCAGAAGCACGGATATGTACTGCTGCGAACGGGACAGCCCGGCGGACATGGCAGCTTCCCGTTGCCCCGCAGGCACCGCAAGAAGACCGGCTCTCACTATGTCGGAAACATACGCGCTGTTGTTGACCGTCAAGGCAATGATACTTGCCACAACAGGATAGCAGTTGCAGGCATTGAGTCTGGCGCCCCAGCCAAACGGCAGTATCTCGGGAAAAACGAAATAGAAAAACAGCAGCCAGAACAAGCCTGGTATATTTCGCACAAGCCCCACGTACGCGCTGGCCAGCATTCGAAATATCCAGATTCTCGATTGTCTCATCACCGCCAGAAGAGTGCCCAAAAAGAAAGACAGGATTGAAGTGACGACCGCCACCAGGAGAGTGATTTCGATACCGGTGACCAGCCAATCCGAATACGGATGCCGGAATGCAATGCCCCAATCGAAGTTGTAGTGAAGCTGGCTCATTTGGTGTCGCGGGTAGTTGATTCATTCACAACGCGCAACATGCGCGCCATCCCTGCCTGTGAATGCAACGGGAGGGACGGCGTGTCGCCGTCCTTTTCTTCAACGTGTGCCTCCATTTAAACCAATCGCCCAGCCTCTTTATGAACGACATCCTGCTCCGGCGACGTTCCATACAGAATTCGTCCCATAAATTTTCTCGTCCTTTCCTGCTTCGGATTAGCCACAAGCTCGACCGGTGGGGCGACTTCGACGATCTGGCCTTCATCCATGAATACGGCGCGATTGGCCACATGTTGGGCAAACATCATCTGATGCGTCACAATGACCATTGTCATTCCCGCCCTGGCAAGAGTCATTACCGCATCCAGTACATCCTTGACCAGCTCTGGATCGAGCGCCGATGTCGGTTCGTCAAGGAGCATGATTTTTGGAGTCATGGCCAGAGCCCTGGCAATGGCCACGCGTTGCTGTTCTCCGCCTGACAATTGCGAGGGATAAACATTGCACTTCTGCTCAAGCCCCACATCCGTGAGACATTGGATTGCCCGAGCTCGTGCCTCATTTTTGCCAAGCTTTCTGACCTTTCGTGGCGCCAGCATCACATTCTCCAGCGCCGTCAGGTGCGGATACAGATTCAGGTGTTGAAACACCATGCCGATGTCGGCTCTCAAGGCGGCCAGGTTTGTTTTCGAATCGGCAAGGCTCATTCCGTTAACGGACACTTCGCCTTCCTGCACCGATTCCAATCCATTGATGGTGCGAAGGAGAGTTGTCTTGCCTGCGCCGCTTGGACCGCAGATCACAACAACCTCACCGGTCGCGATTTCCAGGTCGATCCGGTTCAGAACGCGATGGGCCCCAAACCATTTGCTTGCGTTTCTAAACGTTATCAAACTGTTTGACCTTCCGGTTAATCAGGCCATACGAAAGCATCGCGGTTGCCAAAAACGTCGGACGGCAGTCTAGGTCTCGCGTCAATAGATAAGGGACATTTCCCGTGCTCGCCAAACCATTTCTGATAGATTTTCTCGTAAGTGCCATCCTTGATCACGTCTTGAAGAGCGAAACTGATAGCGTCCCGCCATTTGCTGTCATCCGGCGGAACACCGATGCCGTACAGAGTCGGACTGTATATCCCGCCAACTGCCTCATATTCCACGCCTTCACTTCCCGCGACACCGGCGATGATCGTATTGTCCTCTGTGAAGGCGTCAACCTTGTCCTGCTTCAAGGCCAGAAAACATTCGGCGTCGGTCTGGAACGACACCATGACCGGCGCGCTATTGGTGTGCCTCGCAATCTCCTGGGGCGCCGCAATAAAACCGCTCGACCCCTGCTGAACGGCGATTCTCTTGCCGCCCAATTCGGCAATGGATTTGAATCTGCCTTTCTTGCAGTAGAACACCCTTCCAACCCAAAGATAGGGCGGTTCGGCGAAATCGATCTGCTCCTCGCGGCTCCTTGTGTGATTCATGCTGGAAATGGTGAGATCTATTCGTCCGGCAGCAAGGAACGCGATGCGCGTCTTCGTGTTCACATTCACACGCTCAACCTTTACGCCGAACTTCGCGGCGATCGCGTCGCCAAGATCAACATCAAACCCGGTCCAGTTGCCTTTTTCATCGAGGTAATTCATCGGAGGAGCGGTTGTGCCTGTGCCTATGTTCACCACGCCCGCTTTCTTCACTTTGTCCAGAATGCCATCTTGTCCTGCGTATACTTGCGCGTGAGAGACAAACGCTACGAAGACGATTATCGCGAGACCGATTCTTTTCATGATTACCATCTCCTTTACCGACATGCGAATACGTGTATCATGCGCCTTCCTGCATGTATCTCGTTCCTTTGCGAATGGAAAGCTCTGCCCTCGCCAGTTCCCTGCCCATGTAAGCAGCGTGCGTGAGTTCGCCGATCCAGCCGTTCCCCACGAGCGTAAGACAGATTTCGCGGGCATTCCTTCCTTCGATTACATGCATCAATTTATTGTCGTAGGAATAATGCTCCACTGAGATGATTCCCGGCTCAGGCAGTGGTAACACGACGAAATAACCGGCCTTGTCCAGTTTGACTTTGAATCGCGATGTAGCTTTGATTACAGGAGCTTTGTGTTCATGCGCGGGCAGTGCATCATGGCAGGAATCGCATCCACAGGAGCAGGCTGCGGATGCATTTAACTTTTCAACCTCAAGTGCAATCCGGTTGGCATCTTCGCAGCCGATCATGTCAACCAATTGGACCTGTCTGCGAAACCGCTCAATCTCGT
Organism: uncultured Victivallales bacterium; assembly: GCA_964487695.1. Lineage (GTDB taxonomy): Bacteria > Verrucomicrobiota > Kiritimatiellia > UBA8416 > CAZASC01 > CAZASC01. Next base: position 23,315 of record CAZASC010000024.1, on the reverse strand, counting down.
CCCGCGAGACATTCCGCAGAAAAGGGCGGGGCGCAGGAGATCGTTTCACGCGCATGTCCTTGTCCACGCCGCGCTGGCTCAAGTAAATCAGTGTGCGTCCCGGTTTATGCCCTCTTGTCTCTTTGCCGGCCAGGATCAAGAAGCGCAATGCCGTATTGGAGACAACGTTCTTCACCAGCTTATCCATTCCGATATTCTCGGTTTCCGTTTTCCCCGCGATCCGCAATCCCTCCGGTTTCAACGCTGCCAGTTTCTCCGCCAATTCCGCACTCGCCAGTGTGGTAACCGCAACCGGCGCATGCTTTCGCCCCTTTATCACGAAATACTCGCCCGGCACGGGTGGCCATATCCCTTCGCGGACTTCGAAAGAGCAACACGGTGAGTCGTTGAGGGCCGCATCAGGATAAGCGAGGTTGAAAATGTTGGAGGCTACGGCGGGAATGCAACGCGGACAGCCGAAGCATGAATACTCGACCGGCTTCATGAGTTTCTGCCATGCCCGCAAATCGTGCCGGAAATCCGTCGCGCAGTTCCCTTGCAATGACTTTAATGAAACCGCCAACGCATCGAGCGTGCCGTTCATGCAGCCGCATTTCCGGCATTTGTCGAGCGCGAGTCCGGATTCAAGGAGCTTTCGCACTTGATCCAGGGAAGCTGTTGTCCGTCCACTGGAATGCCTGATCTTTGAAGGCGCGCTTTCGCAGCAGCCGCCGCTCGATGGAACATTTCGATTCCTATGTGACATGGCCTCTTCTCTTTACTGCAATGGATATTTGCCGCGTGTATCGTCTCCCAGCAATCTGTGACAGGCACTGTATGCTTTTCGCCAGACAAGTCACAAATCATTTTTCGTAATCGTTCAGGCACCGTGTGGCAAAAGATGGTTTTGTCTGTAAGCCGGTACAGCCAGCTCGTAGCAGTGGCTTTACCTTCATTCCGCCAACAGCGGGGCGAAAGGGGAAGCGAGAAATACCTGAAAAGCCGGCCTCACGGAGGCCAGCTACAGGAACGGGGTTTTGCAAGTTTCGGAAAACATCAACTTGCATTGTAAGTCATCGCAGTTGTATTTGTCCTTTTTCATTCACCTTATGAACAGCCCATCGAGTTGCCACAATTATGGCAGCGGTAGCAGGCGCCGTTGCGGACGGTGATTGAGCCGCAGGCGTCGCAAGCAGGAGCGTCCTGCTGGTAGGCTGCAAATGGCTCATCAACCCGTTTCGGTTTTGAGTCCGCCGCGGCATGGGCCGGGGCGTGGGATTTGCGGTTCTCGCCGTTCGGCTGTGCGCCGGCCGGAATCGCAACAGGGGTTCTGCCTCCGGGGAATGTGACTTCCAGCCAGCGGAAAATGTAGTCAACAATTGACTTGGCGTTGGGTATTTCGGGGTTCTTCGTGAAGCCGCTCGGCTCAAACCTGCTGTGTGCGAATTTCTTCACGAGCTCGGTTATCGACACGCCGTACTGGAGGCATAGCGAAATCGCCGTTCCAAACGCATCCATCGTGCCGCCCACGGTGCTGCCTTCCTTGGCCATGGTGATGAACAATTCGCCCGGTGCGCCATCATCGTATATTCCGACCGTGAGATATCCCTCGTGTCCGGCGATTTCGAATTTATGTGTGATTGACTGGCGGGTGCTTGGCATGCGTTTGCGATATGGTTCCGGTACCGCTGCTGCCTGTCCCTTCGCCGGGCCGCTTTTCACGCCCGGCGTCTTGCTCATATTGATGGGCTGGGTGCGTTTCGAGCCGTCGCGATAGATTGCAACAGCCTTGAGCCCCATCTTCCAGCCGTCAATGTACGTCTGCATGATCTCGTTGACGGTTGTTTCGTGAGGGATGTTCACTGTCTTGCTTATCGCGCCGGACAGGAACGGCTGGACCGCCGCCATCATCTTGAGATGCGCCTTGTAGGAAATGAATCGTGTTCCGTTTTTAGGCTTGAACGCGCAATCGAACACAGCCAGGTGCTCGTTCTTGAGATCGGGAGCACCCTCAATGGTTTCGACTTTGTCCACATGTTTGATGATCGAGTCAATCTGGTCATCTGTATAGGCGAGCTTCTTGAGCGCGGGACGCAGGGTGCGGTTTACGATTTTCATCGTGCCGCCGCCGGCCAGCTGCTTGTACTTGACCAGCGCCATGTCCGGTTCGACGCCCGTTGTATCGCAGTCCATCATGAACCCGATAGTTCCGGTTGGAGCAAGGAGTGTCACCTGGCAGTTTCGGAAACCGGCGCGTGGCGCCGTTTCCATGACCTGTGCCCAAATCTGTTCCGCAGCCTTTCGCAGGTATGGAGGACAAAGCGAGCTGTCAATCCCGCTTATCGAATCGCCATGCATCTTGATGACTTTCAACATGCAGTCGCGGTTTTGCTCATACCTGTCGAACGTTCCCTTGACCTTGGCCAGGTCCTGCGAGACCGCAAATGAGTCACCACTCATGATCGCCGTGATGACGCCGGCGAAAGCTCTGCCTTCATCGCTGTCGTATGGCAGGCCGAGGCGCATGATAAGCGCGCCAAGATTGGCGTAGCCCAGCCCGATGGGGCGGTACTTATGCGAGTTCTCGGCGATTTGCTGGGAGGGGTAGCTCGAACCGTCAACGAGGATTTCCTGCGCGATGATGAACAATTTGACGACGTGCCTGAATTTTTCGACATCGAAAGCGCCGGCATCGTCAACGAACTTCATCAGGTTGATTGACGCCAGATTGCAAGCGCTGTTGTCGAGAAACATGAATTCCGAACAAGGATTGCTTGCGTTGATGCGACCGTCGTTGATGCAGGTGTTCCACTTGTTGATCGTCGTGTCGAACTGCACGCCTGGATCGCCGCACATGTGGGTGCCCTCGGCAATCCTGCGTATCACTGCGCGGGCGTTGAGTGACTCCACAGCGTCGCCGGAGAGCACCGCTTTCGTCTGGAACGTGCCGTCATTCTCAACCGCCTGCATGAACTCGTCCGTGAGCCTGATGGAAAGGTTCGCATTCTGGAACATCACAGACTCATAAGCTTCGCCACCGAAGGAGCCGTCATAGCCCTGGTCAATCAGCGCCCAGGCTTTCTTCTCTTCGTTCTGCTTGCAATTGATGAATTCCATGATGTCGGGATGCGTGACCTTCAAGCTCTGCATCTTCGCGGCGCGCCGGGTTTTTCCGCCCGACTTTATGACCGCGGCAACCTGGTCGAACACGCGCATAAAGCTCAGGGGACCGGATGGGGTTCCGCCGCCGGACAGCTTTTCCTTGCTGCTTCGCAAAGTGCTCAGGTCCGTTCCCGTCCCGGAACCGTACTTGAAGAGCATTGCCTCCGATGCTGCAAGGCGCATGATGTCTTCCATCGTGTCGTCAACGGACTGGATGAAGCATGCCGATCCCTGGGGACTCCTGTACGTGTCGTTGGTCGCGACAATCTTCTTCTGTTCTTCGTCCCAGCAGTAGCTTGTCCGGCTCGATGACGAATGGCCGTACACCTGGTAGAGTCCGACGTTGAACCACACGGGGCTGTTAAAGGAGCCATACTGGTTGACGCAAACGAAACACAATTCGTTGTAGAAATTTTCTGCGTCTTCTGACGATGCGAAGTAGCCGGAGTTCAGCCCCCAGTCCGCGATCGTCCGGGCAACACGGTGAACCAGCTGGCGCACCGAGTATTCGCGCTCGGGTGTTCCAACGGTGCCGTAGAAATACTTGGACGCGACAACGTTGGTTGCGAGCATCGACCATGACTTTGGAACTTCGACGTCGTCCTGGGAGAAAATGGCTTCTCCCTTGTCACCGGTGATGGAAGCTTTTCTACGTTCCCATTCGATCTCGTCAAAAGGGCTGACGCCGCGCCGTGTAAAAAGACAGCCTATCTTCAAGCCCTTCGACCTGCCTTGACGATCTTCGGCGGTCTTCCTGCTGGTTGCGCGTCCCTTTGCCCCTCTGCCTCTGGCTACTTGAGGTCCTTCTTTCAATTCCACTGTTTCGCGTACATCAAGCATGTTCACCTCCCCGTTAGAGAATTGTTATAATCAGCCCGGTTATATGGATTTGTTGATCCACTACATGTGCTACACTTTTCCCAAAGCGCACAACCTCTACCCCAACAGCTTGTATGCCTTCAAGAAGAAAATTTTCTTTTTTAGCACTTTTTTTCTTTACTTATTCAGGCGCTGACAAAACGCGAAGCTAGCATTGGAAAAAGACGCCAAATCAGCGTGAAAAAGGACTGATCACTAGTCCGATAATTTACTATCGGTTCTTCCCTCTTGATGCGTGCGAGACATTGTGTTATGTCTCAGTTCATCACTTTGGTGGATGATTCGTGATTGGGCGGCAATGCCGCTTTTCGGCAGTTTTTGCAGATAATGAGCTGATTGATGGAAGAAATACCGCTTAATCGAACTGAACCAGAGCGCGCGATTACGTTGAAGTCGCTCTTCTTCGGTCTTCTAGGTGTTCTGGTCGTGTCCGGCCTGGCTGGCTTTCATGACACTCACATACCTGGGCCGCCGATGATCAGCATGCATCTCGCGACCGCCGCGTTCTTCTACATCTTTATGGTTGGGTTCGTCTGGAATCTGGCGGTTTCCAGGATAATGCCGGGATTGACTCTCAGCACCAGGGAATTAATCGTGGTTTTTGGAATGACTCTGGTGGCTTGCTTCCCTCCAACTTCCGGACTGTGCCGTTATTTCCAGCGTCAACTGATGCTGCCCTGGTATTATCTAAACGCCGGCGGCAAGACCGACTGGGAAAAGTTTGGAATCATGGATTATCTTCCAGGTAAACTTTTCCCCACGCCTGTGCCTGTGATGAAACATGGAGTATTGCAGCTGGATGATACTGTGTATCGCGGCTACTTCACCGGTTTGGCAAAGGGCATGGAGAATATCGGGCTGACAAACGTACCGTGGGGCGCGTGGCTGCAGCCTCTGGCGTATTGGGCGCCGCTTATCGTCCTGATGTCTGTCTGCGTGATGGCTATGTCTCTGCTTGTGCACCGGCAGTGGTCCGAGCACGAACAATTGAGCTATCCGATCGCGCAGGTTGCGTCGGCATTCATCAAGCGGGAAAAAGGCAAAGGTGTGCCGGATTTGTTCAAGTCTCATCTGTTCTGGTGGGGATTTGTTCCGGTATTTCTGCTATATGCGCTTGAATATATTCATCTCTGGTTTCCGGTATACGTTCCGGGCATGAACGACATATTCCCGAGCTTGAAGGTTGCGGAACTTCCAATACACGACAAATTTCCGCTTTTGACAAAATGTCCGCAGTGGTGGGGCATCGTCTATCGGACCACCTATTTCTCGGTTATAGGGCTCGCCTATTTTGTTTCGACGGAGATCAGTCTCACGGTTGGGTTGGCCCAGGTACTTCTCGCGGTTTTTGCGGGTTGGTATTTCGTGGCGACCGGCGGTCCAGTTCTTGATACGGAATTCACGGACATGTCCATTTCGCGCTGCGGTGCATACATCGGGTACGCGGCGATACTCATTTTCACCGGCCGTTCCTATTACAAAGCCATCTTCATGAAAGCTTTTTCCTTCAGTCGTCCCACGGAAGACGACAAGGCGTCGGTGATGGCTGCCCGTTTGACGATCCTGTCGTTCACGGCTTTTGTGGCGGTGCTTGTGGTCATGGGACTGGACTGGCTGGTTGCGCTTTGTTTCTCGCTGCTGCTGATGCTCCTGTTTCTTGTGGTCACGAGGGTGGTTTGCGAAACCGGCGTTCCATATGTGCAGGCAGGCTGGTTCCCCGGCAGCATTCTTGTTCCGTTGTTTGGCGCCGCTGCCGTCGGCCCAGGGCCGCTTGTCTTTGCCGCGTGGCTCGGCACGATCCTTGTGCAGGATCCGCGTTCGTGCCTCATGCCCTACATGGCAACAGGCATAAAGATGGCAGGCGACGCGAAGATGAATATCCAGAGGTTGTTCTGGGTCTTGGTGGGAACGGTGGTAATTGCGCTGGCAGTGGCGTTCGTTTCCACGACATGGACGCATTACGATTTCGGCGGCATCACGAGCTCAGATGGTTGGGCGAGCGGCGACGTTCCCCAGGCGCCTTTCGACAATGCGTCGCGCTGCATATCGGAAATGAGCGACAACAGCATGCTGGCCCCGAGTTCGCACGCGCACGGACTCGCCAAACTCAAACTCGTCTCCTTCGACTCGAAGACTATGGGGTTTTTCGCGGTCGGCTTGCTCGGCGTCGTCATCTTTTCGGCGCTACGTTTCCGCTTCTCCGGTTTTCCTTTGCACCCGGCGTTATTTCTCATCTGGGGAACGTTCCCGGCGGCTGTCATGGGCGGGAGTTTCCTGATCGGCTGGGCCGTAAAGTGGCTGGTCGTCCGATTCGGAGGCGGGCGGGCATATCAGAATATGAAGCCCTTCTTTATCGGGCTGATCGCTGGCGAATTGATCACTGTCGGAGCGACCATTTTTATTGATATCATTTACTACTTCATCACCGGCCATCCGCCCAGTCTCGGAGGCGGTTTGAGCGCATTGCCGGGTTGAGTTGCAAGATGGAACAAACACGCAACATAGACGTAAAGAAACAGAGAAATCTGACGATCACTGAGACTTTTCACCTCTGCGTGAAAGGAATTTCGCATCGTATGTTGCGATCAGTGCTTACACTGGTCGTCGTCGTTCTCGCGGTCGCCTTTTTCATGTTCCTCCTTTCCGAGAACTCATTTGTGGCGGCCACTGCGAAAGGCGTTGGCAGCGAGGTCTCAAAACAGCGATTTGCCGCGACGTTGCTTGACAGGATGTTCAATGCTCCCACCAGTCTCGTGCTGTGCCAGCGGTTAGGCAATGCCTTCCTCTCTTCGCAGGAGCGTCTGGACGAATTTGCCGCGGTCGCGCATTACGAAGCCAAATCGGTCAAAACGCTTGCCGAAATGTGCAGTCGCGAACAGATGTACCTGAGGTTCTTCGACAAGATGCCGGTCGGCAAACGCATCGTGCTGGTTGGAAAGTCGAGGGGGCGGCAGATTCTCGAAGTTCTGGCGGACCCGAAAGAGCGGGTGGCGTTTACCGATAAGATAAAGCCAATGCCGGACGTCAGCGTGCCGGGTGGCGTAGCCGGATTCAGCGTATTCCTGGACAGCTTCCCGGCATACGACAAGGAGCTGCAGACTTTCACCGCAGCCTGGACCAACTCCGTTGGCGCCTATTCGCAAGCTTGCAACAAGATGACCGGCGGCGATTCAATCGATGTGTGGCTGGGCGGCGCCAACGCGGAACAGCTCAAGGAATGGCAGGCTCTGGCGGCAACATATGGATTCAAATTGACCCAGGATCAGATCGAGCTAGTCCATAAACAATTGAAGCTGGCGATGAGAAAGCAGGATATCGCCCAGATATTGAGTGCGGCTGACAAGCAGGAACTGTGGCTCAAGGTGTTTCAGGATCGCACAAGGACGCCTATGGACGACAAAATGCTGAGACTCGACGATGCTCGAGTGGTGCCGCTGTTTGATGGGAAGTTTGACCGCGGACAACTCGCGGAGATACCGGCGGCCATGTTGTACGAGAATCGACTGACCAAGTTGGAGCACAGGCTGGCCGGCAGGGTCGAAACGACAGGGAATGAGCAGACCTTGAGCGGCAGGCAGATATTTCTTCTAATCATCTCGTTCGTGGTCTGCATGGTTGGAATCGCCAACGCGATGCTGATGTCCATAACGGAGAGATTCAGGGAAATAGCGACGATGAAGTGCCTCGGCGCGACGGATAGGTACGTTCTTGTCCAGTTCATGATGGAAGCAGCGCTCCAGGGGATTGTCGGCGGCGTTTTTGGGATGATCATAGGTTTTATCATTGCGCTCATGAAGAATACGGCGGGTTACGGTTTGTATGTGTTTGCATATTGGCCGGGGCCGCAATTGGCGGTCAACGCCGCGATTTCGCTGGTTGTCGGCGTTTTGCTAGCGGTTCTTGCATCAATCTATCCGTCCTGGGCGGCCTCGCGAATGGCGCCGATGGAAGCAATGAGGATCGAATAATGGCGTTCGATGAAACCGCATATGCCGAGGGCAAGGAAGTTGTGGTGAGCATCCACGGCATCAAAAGAGTTTACATGCGCGGACAAGAGGTCGTTCATGCTCTTTCCGGCATAGATCTGAACATCTATCGCGGCGAGTATATCTGCATAATGGGGCCTTCTGGCTCCGGTAAGACGACGCTTTTCAACATGATCGGCGGGCTCGATTCGCCGTCCGGCGGACGCGTTTTCATTGACGGTGTGGATATGGCCCAGCTTAATGCTGGCGAGCTTGCCTTCCTGCGATGCAGAAAGATCGGCTATGTTTTTCAAACTTTCAATCTCAACACCGTGATGACTGCGCTGGAAAATGTGACTCTTCCCATGGTATTCGCCGGGGTTCATCCCGACGAAGCCCGCAAGCGCGGAATGGATCTACTTGCAAAAGTGAATCTGGCAGACCGTTGGTCGCATCGCCCCAAAGAAATGTCGGGCGGCCAGATGCAGCGTGTTGCCATTGCAAGATCGCTGGCCAACAATCCGGCGCTTTTGCTTTGTGACGAACCGACCGGCAACCTCGATTTGCGGACAGGAAAAGAAATCCACCTGCTGCTGCACGACTTGAACAAGAAAGACAAGGTCACGATAATCTGTTCTACACACGACCACAACATGCTGGCTGTGAGCAACCGCATGGTCTGGATCAGGGACGGGCAGATCGAACGGATCGAATGCACGGAAAACATGAAGATCGAGAAGGCAAGTCTGGGCGGGGAAGAATGAGAAAGAAATGTTCGGATGTATCTCAATCTGGAGCCGGCTCGCCCTCGCGCCGGTATCCAATGGATGCTACCGGGACGAGGGCGTCCCGGCTCCAAAGCTGAATATTTGGTTGAACACGTTGATGAATGTAAGAAATAAGAGCCTAATATTGACAGCGACGTTGAGCATCATGCTCGGCGTGGGTATTGCTTCCGGCTCGGTGTATTCAGATCTCATGACCGACCTGACGCAGGCCGATAATCGTCTTCCGGCCAGCACGAATCTTGACCGTGCTCTGGACGCCGTGCAGAAGAAGCTGAATGAAGCCGGCCTGGAGCCGCATATTCAGACTTTCGATACACTGGTTCCGCGCACCGAATGGTGCAAGCTAAAGGTTGATGGACGCGAAATATCCCCGGTCTATCCGATGAATAACGGCATTGCCCCTCTCAATACCTGTGGCGAACTGAAGGGCGCTCTTGTCTGGCTCGGAGACGGTTCGCTGGATGCGCTGAAAGACCGGCAAATCCAGGGCGCCATAGCTTTGATGGATATGGACGCGCCATGTTTAAGAGTCAACAATGTCTTTTCGCTCGGCGCGAAAGCCGTAATTTTCGTGAGCGCTGGCAAAGCCACGCAGTGGAATGTGGCGGCGGTTTCATTCGAAGGACCGGTTGTCATTCCACGGCTGTACATTGATCGAGAGACCGCCGAGAAGAGCGGCCTTCTGGCCTCGGAGGGCAAGATCGCGAGCATAGACGCGAAAGTCAGCCTGGTTGACGCGGTCGGACGAAATCTTTGGGTCGAGATCAAGGGGAAGAAAGACGCCCATTTCCGGCTGGGCTCCGAGGAAGCGATTATATTGTCGGCTTCCCTCGACACGATCGGGGTTGTTCCCGATTCATGTCCAGGCGTTCGCGATGCGGCGAACGCAGCTTTGCTGGCGGATACCGTCTGCTCCCTGGTCGGCACTAAACCGGAAAGAAGCCTCTTTGCGCTTTTTCTCGGCAGCCATAACTGGGCTCAGGAAGGAGCGCGCAACTTCTATTTCGCGATCGATGCCGCGAACAGGAGCGAAAAGGACGAGTTCTCGCTCGTATTTCGCAAAGAGAAATACAAGGCCGAGCTGGCACTGGCGGAAAACCTGCTTGAGACCGGCAAGAGGGACGACGTGCTCGATGCGGCGGACGACAGCACAAGATTGCTCGCCCAAAGGATAAAGCAAAAGTTGATCGGATGGGTGAACAACGCCAACGCCGATCTTCGCAATAAACGTATAGAGAAGATGTCGCTTCAGAATCGGCTCCACGGCGCTGAAAAGGATGAAGCCGCGCTTCTCAAGAAGGAGATGGCCGGTTTGGATGCGGATATTGCGGCTCTGACGCAGCATAAATCCGAATGGAACGACCTTCGACAGCAGATCACACTGAAACATAAGCAGAGCGACCAGGAGAGCGTCCGCGTTTACAAGGCCGCGCTCGAATCGGTTTCGAAAGATCTTATTCAACGCAAGCGGGAACTTGACGGGACCCTGGCCAATTTTGCCACTCACGAACAGGTGGCGGAGTGTTTCGTCAGCAAGGTCGTGGTCGGTCATTTCGGTTTCGATTTTGCCAACGACAGGGATCCGTGGTTGTTGAGTGTGTGCGACGCCAGCGATTTCTTCAGTAAGGAAGATTTGGGAAAGAGTGGATTCCTCGGTGGTTTCCTTCAGCATTTGGATGGTATTGGGAAAGTTTACAAGACTATCCGCGACCCGAGTTGGAAGGCCCAGTTATTTACAGACGCGCTGAACCCGTACTACAAGCCTTTCTCGCTGAGCGTACCGGCGCAGCGGAGCACGCCGGCGGCGGTCGCGTTGTCTATCGGTCAGGCCGGCTACGAAATGATGACGGTGGGAGATCCTCTGGACGCTGACGAGCTGCCGTATAGGCCGCCTTGCGATCTCTCCGGTCTGGTTCCGCAAATGAAAACGCTGATCAGCGCTCTAGCCACCAGCGAGGAGCTATCGCTAAAAGATCCTTTCCCCAAGCCGGAGCAAACCCCGTTCTATTTCTATTACTGCAACTCGGGCGACGATTACAGCGGCACCAAGTGCGTGAATCTCACCAAAGGCTCGTCCGATATTGAAGGACCGGCAGACAATGCAGTGGTTTTGTTGCGCGAGAGTAAGAAACCGGCCAAGCTGGCGGGCATAAGTCGCTGTGCTACCGCTAGAGTGAACAGGGAGGGTTTCTTCTCCATTCCGATGATGAGCAAGGAAGCAAAACTTCTCCTGAAGATTGAAGGTAACGCGTTTGGTTATGACGCTGACGGCAGGCTGAATCGCTATAATATAGTGGATAATTCGGATCTGATAAAGGTTGGAGGGAATCTCGAACGTCTTCCCATGTTCTATGGATATGGCGGCGGCGGATTCTCGTTCGGATATCCACCCGATCCTACGAGTGAAGAGCTCAATATGTCGCTTTTTCTCGACGCCAGAAGCGACAGTCCCCACAAGAACAGGCACCACTCCGACATGTACGGGCTCATCGATTACTATGCCGACAGGGAATGCAACATCAAACGCATCGGCATGTTTGGCGAGCTTCTGCTGGGATCGACGCCGAAAGAACCCAAGGGAATCGGCATTCCTCTGACCGCCGATTCGCTTCTGAATCTCGACGGTATCCGTCAGGGTGCGAACGACTACTGGTGTCTCAACGAAAGTCGCCTGAAGATCCTTCGCGACAAGAACATTGTCAGCGATTCGCTTGAAACGCTGCACGCTGAGGCAAAGGAACATCTCGACGCTGCGACGAAGGCGAGGGAGGGGTTGAATCATGCCGAGGCCCGGGCGCACGAGGTGTTTGCCACATGTCTCGAAAACCGGGTTTATGCTCCGCTGCGGGGCATAACGGACGATCTCGTCAAGGCGGTGATTGTGCTTCTTCTACTCAATATTCCGTTCGCCTTCGCCATGGAACGCCTGATTTTTGGTTTCACCACCATTTACAAGCAGGTCATGGGGTTCATCGGAATATTTCTGGCTACGTTCATGATTCTGTTCGTGACCCACCCGGCCTTTTCGCTGGCGTCCTCTCCCATAGTCATATTCCTCGCCTTCACGATCATCATGTTGGGCGGCATTACGATCAAGATTGTGATGGGCAAGATCAAACAGGAAATCAAGGCGATCCAAGGATTGTCCTCAACGGTTCACGGCATGGAAACCGAAACCAATACAGCCCTTGCCGCGGTTATCATAGGTATTTCCGGCATGAGGAACCGGCCGCTGAAGACTCTCCTTACGACGACTACCGTCATATTGCTGACGTTCACAATTCTGGTATTCGCCTCGTTCACTTCCGAGCTGGGGATTGTGGAAACATATCTTGGAAAAGGTCAGGATGAGGACAGGATTGAAATTCATCGCAGTTCCTACCTCGACATACCGGATGACATGGTCAGTGCGGTGAAGAATATTTACGGAGACGACTTCAACGTTTTCCGGCGTGGTGGACTTTTTAAGAACCCTACAAAAGACGTTGATTCCGGTGTTTCCACATTGAGCCCCGAAAGAATCGTTTATAATCCGGCCAATGGCCAGATAGCCGGGTTTGGAGCCATTTTCGGTCTCGATCCGGGCGAACTCCGCGCCAATACCAGTATCGGTAAAATCCTGCCGGATCTCGACGCGCAGTCATATTCCAATCCACCGATTTATTTCGCCTCGGCGACTGTGCAGAAGCTTCGTGTAAAGAAAGGCGATGAAGTCAAGCTCAACGGGCGCAGCTTCACATTTGCCGGTGAATTCAGTTCGGCTGCTCTGCAGTCCGCGTCCACGATAGACGAAACCAAGATCGTGCCGCCCGATTTCATCAGCGCGGTAAAGAACATAGGCGGGGAAGAAGGCAGGACAATGTCTGCAAGACAGCAGAAGCTTGAGCAAACCGACTCGGGCACTTTCTCGTGGTTTTCGCCTGAGCAGGTGGCCATCACAAGAATGGACACGCTGGAAAAGTTTTATCCGACGGCTGTGCTGAATCCGCCGACCAGCTATGTGACTTTCCTGGCACTCTATCCGAAGAACGACGGTGTTGACATCGAGAAAGCCGGCAAGGCGCTGGCCGCAGTTTTTCATGGCACCGTGCATGTGAAGTCGGCTGAAGGCAAGAAAAGATTTCTTTTCGCGAAGGCTGTTGCCGGTTCCGGTTTCGGCGACATCATAGTGCCATTGCTTCTCGGCGGCCTTATCGTTTTTAGCTCCCTTATGGGTTCGATCGTTGACCGGGAGCGTGAAATATTCACTTACAGTGCGCTGGGACTCTCTCCACCGGACGTGGGCGCGCTGTTCTTTGCCGAGTCTGCGGTATATTCCGTAGTGGGTGGAATGGGCGGATACCTGCTCAGTCAGGTGGTTGCCAAAATCCTGGCGTTTCTCGGCTCGCATGGAATAGTGAATCCGCCTGAGATGAATTTTTCCTCGCTATCATCGGTTCTGACGATCCTGATTGTGATGGCGGTTGTAATGCTTTCGACTATCTATCCGGCCGTAAAGGCCGGAAAATCGGCCAATCCCGGCATAGCCAGAAAATGGAAGATGCCGTCACCGGAAGGCGACTATATGAGATTCGTGTTTCCGTTCACGGTTTCCAAAGCTGATTTTGCCGGGATCCTGAGTTTCATCAAGGAGCACTTTGAAAATCACGGCGACGCCACACTAGGATCGTTTGCCGCGAAAGAAGTGAAATTATTCAGACAGGCTGGTGGAGTTGGAGAGGGCGAAAGTCTCGGGATCAGCGCAAACATATCGCTCGCGCCGTTCGATCTTGGCATATTCCAGACATTCAGGATGTATTCCAAGGAGTTCGAGATAAAAGGCATTGAAGAGGTTGTCGTTGAACTGAAGCGAGTCAGCGGAACTCCTTCCATGTGGATCCGGTCGAATCGTATGTTTGCAAATGAATTGAGACAGCAGTTCCTGTTGTGGCGTTCGTTACCAATAGGCACGATCGAGCACTACAGGAATAATACCGCAACGGTGCTTGAAACGCTGACAAAAATTTAGGCTGCGGGATCAGAGCATGGTGTGGATTTGTGGAGAAGATGTTGGTAGGGCGGGGCCGCCGGACACGCCGTTTGTTGCGAATGGCGCGTGCGGCACCCTCGCCCTACCTTTAGCTGCTGAAGATAGCAGGAATTTGAAATGAGCATATTTAAACGTAAAGAGAAGACCGTCGACAAGGAACTCGAAGAATTCCGGTCAATAATGGACGTGCCTACCGAATTCGAAGACGGCTTCAGCATGTCTTCGCTCATAGGCACCCTGTTTGTTGCGCTAGTCATGGTGCCGGCGGCCCTGTACATGGAACTCGTGGCAGGGATGGGCATTGGCCAGGCCGCGCAGTGGGTCACCATTTTGCTGTTCGTGGAAGTGGCCAAACGCGCCAACGCGAAACTGTCGCGCGCCCAGATTTTCGTGCTGTTCTACATGAGCGGCATGATTATCGGCCAATCCGTGTACGGCACACCGTTATTCATGCAGTTCGTTGTCCGTAGTGACGCCGCCATTTCCTATGGAATTTCGTCGCTGTTCCCCAACTGGGTGATTCCCGTGAACATGGCCGACCTGCCGCGCTCCTTCCTGCAGAAGGCGTGGTTGCCTGTAATCGGCTTGATGTGCTTCAAGTACGTGATGGGTCGGTTTGACAATGCCATATTGGGTTATGGGCTTTTCCGGATCACCAACGATCTCGAACGACTGCCTTTCCCGATGGCGCCGCTGGGTGCCCAGGGGCTCGTTGCGATCGCCGAGCAGGTCGAGGGTTCGACAAAAAGCCCTGGCGCAGTCGTGCGATGGCGGATGTTCTGCATAGGTGCCGGCATCGGCATGATGTTCGGCCTGATATACATGTCGCTTCCAACGCTTACCGGCGCCCTTCTCGGTAAACCGCTTATGGTATTCCCGATTCCATTTGCGGATTTCACAGTATACACCCAGCGCATTCTTCCAGCCGTTGCGACAGGAATGTGCTTCGATCTCGGCGCTTTCATTATGGGCATGGTTCTTCCTTTCCATGCAATGCTTGGAAGCCTTATCGGTCTGCTCATGTATTTTGTCGGCAATCCTATTCTCCATAGTTTTGGTTACATGCCCACGTGGCAGAGAGGCGATAACACGGTCTCAACGCTTTTCGCGAACAACATCGATTTTTACCTGAGTTTCGGCATCGGCATTTCGCTTGCGATTGCGGCATACGGCATATACACGGCGTGCAAACACCTTATGGGCAGGAGTTCGGAAAAGATCCCGCCCGTTCCAGAATCCGTCAGAAAGCAGCGCGGCGATATTCCTAACAGACTGATCGTCTATAGCTATTTCATGGTGGTACTTTCATACATAGCGGTTAGCGGATACCTGATAGATTTTCATCCCGGTGTGATGCTGGTCATGGTATTCTTCGGCTTCTTCTACACGCCGATAATTTCCTACGTGTCGGCAAAGCTCGTTGGGCTTGCTGGCGAAGTTGTCGAGATTCCGTATATCCGCGAAGTGTCGTTCATCCTGTCCGGCTACAAGGGCGTGGCAATCTGGTTCCTCCCTGTTCCACAGGCCAATTACGGAACGCAAGTGGTGGGCTACAAACAGGCGGAACTTCTCGGATGTAAATTCACATCGGTCTGGAAAAGCACGGCGATCTTGTTCCCCGTGATATTCATCTCGTTAATAGGTTTCTCCAGCTTCATCTGGGGCATGGGCGAAATTCCATCCGCTTCCTATCCGTTCACCGAAAAGATGTGGGAATTTCAGGCGAAGAACGCATGTCTTGTCTATTCAGCCACGCTGGGCGAATATTCGCCGTTCCAGGAGGCGTTGACCTGGACAAAAGTGCTGATAGGCTTCAGCTTCGGAACGGTTATGATAGGGCTTTGCGATTTTTTTGCCGCTCCAACAATGCTTTTGTTCGGCATTGTTCGTGGACTGGGGCAGACGCTGCCGCATAGCGTCATCCCGAATTTCATCGGCGCAATGATCGGGCGATTCTATTTCCAGAGATTGTACGGACGCGAGTGGAGGAAGATGATACCTGTGATCACAGCCGGATATTTCGTGGGCGAAGGTCTCACGAGCATTCTCGCAGTTGGAATCGTCTTCCTCGTCAAGGCAGTGAGTACGATGGCATACTAGGGATCTGGGAATGGAATGTTGGAATACTGGAAAATTGAAATAGTGGTATTTCCCAGTATTCCATTGTTCCAGTATTCCATTTCGGTCTTGGGTGAAGCTTATGGCTGAGAATAAAGAAATCCTGATATCGGTCAGAAACCTGGACAAGGTTTATTCCAAGGGCGAAGAAAAGGTTTATGCGCTCAAGGGTATAAATCTCGACGTCTACCGGCAGGAATATCTTTCAATAATGGGTCCATCCGGTTCCGGCAAAACCACGCTCTTTAACATGGTCGGCGCGCTGGACAAGCCGTCGGAAGGCGAAGTGATGGTTGGCGGAGTATCGCTGCCCAAATTATCGTCGCTCGAACTCTCCTATTTCCGCTGCAAGCATATCGGGTACGTCTTCCAGACTTACAACCTGATTCCGTGGCTGACCGCGCTGGGTAACGTCAGCCTGCCGCTGACTTTTCTTGGAAAGTCGGAAGCCGAGGCGGAAAAGCGCGCGAAGGATGTGCTGGGTTATGTCGGACTCGAACATCGTCTAGGTCACACTCCAGGCGAGTTGTCAGGCGGCCAGCAGCAGCGAGTCGCGATAGCCAGGGCGCTGGCAAACGACCCGTCAATCATACTTGCGGACGAGCCAACAGCCAACCTCGACATGCATACCGGCGAGGAAATTATCGCCCTGCTTTCTAAACTATGCAAAGAAGCGGGAGTGACGGTTATCACGGCAACGCACGATCACAAGATGCTTGCCGCGTCACATCGGATTGTCTGGATAGAAGGCGGCGCCGTTGACCGCATACAGGACGTTTCGAAAATGGACATCAAGGTGGGCTCCATCGAAACGAAATAGGCGTTGTGTCGGCATGACAAAACAACTCGCGTGGTTCCACTTCAAATTCCAGATTCCCGTCGAATGGGAAATAACCGCTTATTCCGTCGAAGATCGCGCCGGTCGCCTGGAATTCAGCACTCGCAAAGGCTTCCAGGCGCTTGTAGGCTGGCAGCCGTGCGATGAGGTGCCAGGCGTCGAGACCATGATGCTGTCGTTTCTGCGAGGAAACGTTTCCAATTTCGAGCGCGCGAAGCAGGTCTCAATATTGAATCTCAAAACCCACCGCGAGGGGATATTCCTGACTAGCCACGCAGGCGACGGTCTTCCGTTTCAGGCAGTCTGTCATCTTGAAAGCCCGAAGAAACTGGTCCATTGGGTCTTCGATTCCTACGATGAACGGGTTGCCGGGGAAACATGGACTCCAATCCTGCGATCTTTTGAGCCGAATGAAGGCGACATCGCTCAGTATGCCATCTTTGGGCTGAATTTCCGGCTGCCGCGGGACTATGCATTGGAAGACATGACGGTTCTGCCCGCCAACGTGATGATCGCGTTTGAGAGCGCGAAAACAAAAGCCAGGGCAACCTTCCGTCGCTGGGGAACGCCGGATCTAGTGTTGCAAGGTCGGCCACTGGAAGAATTCTATCCGTGGTTTTTGCGCGCGCAGGGTTGCCGTGTTGGAAGTGTACAGAAGAGCATGATCGCAGGCATGGAGGCGATCAAAGCTTCCTACGAGCGCAGAGGCGAACACCAGATGGACAGATTCATGGGAAGGCCCTGGAAGAATGGCGAAGCTTCGCTCTGGCACGACAAGAACGAAATGCGAATTTATTGCTTTGAGCAAATTGCCCCGCCGGGAGTGCAATTGCTGCGGTTTGAAGAAGTGTTTGCAGGATTAAGAGGCAATTGAAACAGATGAAGAAACGCAAGACACTTGAACTCGGCGAGCAGCTCGCTTCCATTCCGATGAGAAACGAGAAGGCCGGGGCAGTTCCAGGCGACGAACCCGGCACACTCGTTGTTGAAATCGAATTGCGCTATTCTGGCCTCATGTCATTTGTGAGCAAAGCTCTCAAGCTTGTGGATCGCAAGCGTTACATCCTCGATGGCGTCGGGAAACAAGTGTACGAAAGCATCGACGGAATGAAATCGTTCGAGACGCTGATTGACGATTTTGCAGCGCATCACAAACTGACCTTCTTTGAAGCCAGGGCGCTGCTTATGCAATACATAAAGATCCTCATGAACAAGGGGATCGTTGTCATCGGTATCAAAAAATCCTGAACTCGATCTCGTTGATCCGCCCCTCCGTCGCGTTGACAAATCCGCTGCCACAGGCCTACACTATCTGACGTGCCCTCAGGAATCCGGCGGTTTTGACGGCAACACAATCGGAGGAGATGACGTGACAACACAATCGAATGTCAGCGCTCTTCCCGAAACAACACGGTGGATAAGTCGAAAAGAGATCGAAGCCATTGCCGGAGCGCTGAAGCCCAGCGCATACGTTGCTCGCGCATATAAACATACCCGGCAGAACGGTGTTTTCCCGGACTGGGCAAAAAAACTGGGCGATGATAAATGGCTCTTTCTGACCGAATATATCCGCGCGGATGCGAAAAAGAACACCGAAACCATGAGCGTCCACGAAGCCGCCGAGGCCTTGGGCGCGACACGCAGAGCGGTGCAGATATGGGTTGATCAAGGCGAGATATCGTCGATTGAAGGGAGCGATCGGGATCACGGCGGAGAAAGAAGAATCGTCCGCGAAACGTTCATGATGGCATTGCCCCGCCTGAAGAAACGGCTTGAGACTCCGCCCGTGGTCATACGCAAACTGAAAAGCGGGCACGATGTATCGCCGGATGTGGTCGAACGAATTAAGGCCGCAATGCGGATCCGGCATGCTGCGGCGTTGGAACGTAACAGAATCCACAGAGTGGGGACGGCGAAAACGAGAGAGATGCGCCGGGTGCCCGCGCGCGCGGATACAAATGCAGCAGGCGTGAGCGCTGTCTCGCGGTTGCCTGTCGACAAGAAGACGGTTGCGCTCGCCTTGGAACAGAGGTTGAGAACTGCGGCGGAGGCGGCGAAACAAAGAACAGGATCTGAACCCTCAAACGCCATGTATCCGGTTGGTGAAGAAGCGGCATGGCTGGCGCGCAAGGAACAAAGCGCAGCCGCGCTTGAAGCGAGACTGAAGGCCGCTGCAACCGGGCGGGCTCTGTCCGCCATTGAGCTGATAAAATTGGAAGAACGCGCAATGGCTGTCGCCGAAACGATCCAGGCCCTGATGTGCGAAGAAGGGTTCGATCACAGAAAAGCCATGATCATGTTCATGCAGGAAGCCGCGAGCCAAGGAATTCCAAGGGATATGCGAATCAAAATAGGCGGCAGGTTTTTTGGCGAATGATCATTGCAAGCAGCGTTTGCCGGAGATAGGATAAGCTGATCTGGAGAAGATGCGAATGACGGATGTTCTGAATAGAAACCTTTTTCTGATCAAAGAGCGTGCAGGTTTGCTCAACACTGCGTACGAATGTGATGTGCTCGATCCGGAAAATGGCCAGCTTATCATGAAGTGCGGCGAAGAAAGTCTGACTCGCGCCGTCAGGTTTCTGCGCCTGTTCAATCTATTCAAGGGAACGACACCGTTCGATATCCGCATAGAGACGCCCGATGGACGGCCTGTAGTGCGAGTGGTCAGGGGTGTGCCGGTGTTTGCATCAAGGGTAAAAGTCTACGATCACGAAAACAACCTGATTGGCGGTTTCAGGCAGAAGGCTTTTTCGTTTGCCGGCGCACTCGACGTGCTCGACGCCAACGACGAGGTCGTGTGCCAGGTCGCCGGCAAACTTGCGGGCTGGAGACGCTTCTATTTTGTGACGCCGGAAGGAGTGGAGCTGGCGGTTGTTTCGAAGAAATGGGCCGGACTCGGGCGCGAATTCTTCACGAGCGCGGACGACTACATGCTCCAGATAGACGAAGTTGTGCCGAGAGACAGTACCACGCGTCGGCTCGTCCTTGCCTCGGTAATCTGCATCGGCCTCATCTTCAAGATTGAGATACCGTAGGCATAACAATTCCGGCTTGTTTGCCGCCGTGGAATGAGCCAAAGTTGAGCGCGACAGTTTTAGGCGAACCCGTTCTCGCCACCCGTTAAAGTGTTTGTAAAATCAATTCGTTGAAAAGCAAGTTGGGCAGTGAAGATATGAGAAACAACGGGAGAAACACAATTCGAGATGTCATTATTGTTGGAGCTACATTAAACATTGGCGGGCTTCTCTTCAATCTTGGTGGATATCCAAAGAACTTTAGCGGTCCAATTCTTGACGCAATTACATGTCTTTCTTTAGTCATCGTTGGTTGCCTGGCCAAAATCAAAGTAGTTCGTCATTTGTTGCTTGTCTCTTTTCTAGTCTGGGCAATCACTGATCTACTTTCATTGATCCTTTATGCGATGAAGGGAGACACTTACCTGTTTGAGCACATCAATGGAATTGGCTTCATCCTTTTTCACTCCGGAACTTGGCTCATTGGTGATATGGTCAAGGCATTGCTTGCGGCACTCGTGTCTGTCCTGATTCTCAAAAGAATCAATCGTGACTGTCAACCTGAACAGGAGTATGCCCAACCAATGCCTGGTAGCGGCGATCTAAAGCCCTCGCCAAAGGCTTGACGTTAAATGCGGATGACACTTCTGGAGGCAAAACCTCAACATAAAGACTGAAGGAGACAACAGAATGAGGCGCATTTTTAATATATTTGCGTTGATTGTCGCGGCTGTGGTAATCGCAGGCCAATCCGCATATAGTGTGGATCTGACTTTTGCGCCCGGGGTTTATGGGGCTGCCAACAATTACGGCAAGGATCTTAAATCCGCCGAGGTATGGCGGCTGGCCGATGGGAAGATCACGATCGCATACAAACAGGATGGCAGGCCCGCGTTAGGTTCATTTTGTCTGGAGAATTTCGATTCGGCGTCACAGGAAGCCATTCTCAAGGCGCTTAAACTGACGCGCGACGATTTTGACAAGAAGGTGACGCAAGATCGTCTCGCAGCCGACCAGAAGGAACAGGAAGCAGCGGCCGCCCGACTGACCCAGCCGAAACAAGCGCCACCGGCTGCCGTCATCACGAATGTCAATACATCGCACGCGGTCGCACATGTGACAACGAAACAGGCTTCGGATCCAGCCATGCCGATTACTGAGTCAACTTTTCTTAATCCAACCAACTGGGCAAACAACGCCATGCCCGGTAATTGGAAGAGCATGAGTGTGGCGCCCAAGTCCAAGATATTGAAATTACGCGACCGTTGCTCAGCATTTGGCTACACGCCGCAAGCCGTGCATGCTTACTATGATGGTGAGACGTTGCAGAGCGTTGAAATTGTCTTCATTGAACAGGGCAAATCCATAGAAGAAATGAGAATGGACCAGTCTGTTTTTGAAGCAAGAATAAACGATATGTCAAAGAAATTGCCATATGCATTAGGTTCGTATTTTGGTGGGGAAGGTCAGGTCAGGTATCAAGGTCACAACACTGTGCTTTCAACCAAGATGCTCGAGTGGGACAGCGGGTCTAATGTATTGCGGCTGGAAATGGTACCTGGTCAAGTGATCTCCCTGCATATACTACCAGCAAGTGAAAACCAGACGTACAGTTTCATGCTCGCCGCCGTCGTGAACATGGGATGTTACGAACGCGCCGCCGATGCCAACGCCAATGTAGTCTCGGATGCCAAGGGCGATGTCATTATTTCAAATCTTCCCATGGTGGAACAGGGCTCGCGCGGTTATTGCGCGGTGGGTGTGCTTGCCATGCTGTCGCAGTATTATGGTGTGTTGCTGAGCATAGACAGTATGTCGGCCAAAGCCAGGTATCAAAGCAACGCTGCGCATCAGGATTGCTACAGTGGAATGGATACAATATATCAGTCCGTGGCCCAGGAGGCCAAGCTGGCGATCCAACCTGCGGATGCTCCGGACTTCCGCGCAATTCAGCGCTATATTGATAAGGGCTGCCCGGTTATAGTCTGGCGCAAATTCAACGAACAGAGGAATGCAATGCATTCAGCTTTCGCAATCGCCTTCAAATCCGATTCGACGCTAATCATGCCGATTCCCGCCAACCTGGCGACTTTGCAATGGTCAGGTCATGCGTCCATTATCAATGGCTACAACAAGGCGAGGGATGAAGTCATTTTCACAGAAAGTTGGGGCGAAAATATGCGCAACCGCCGGATGCGTTTCGAGGAACTGCAGGCAACTGCCTCCAAACTGTTCTATTTCGAACCCAAGGAATGACGATCGCTCCGGAATTTCCGCGAGGGTCAACACCGCAATTGGAATGAAGGCCGGAGATGGACGAGTTCAAGAAAATCGCCGTATTGGAAAACATGGTCGAAGCGCAGGTGTTGGATTCCATGCTAAGTGAGCAGGAGATTCCGCATTTGATGAGAACCTATCACGACTCGGCATACGACGGCGTTTTTCAGATGTCAAAGGGATGGGGCCATGTGGAGGCACTGGAAGAGCACAGTGAGGAGATTCTTGCCATTCTTCAGGACCTCAGAAACGCAAAATGATGCAGCGCAAAGTCGGATCGAGATAGTCGTCGGCAAAAGCATCATGGAGCCGGCGGCGCATAGGTTACCGTAAACTCGTTGTTCGTTTCGCAGACTTCCAGCGTGGAAGCGCGGCTGTCTGCTATGGCTCTGAAGGTCCGTTCTTCTTCGTTCGTGCCGGCTGCCAGTCCTGTGAACGTCAACATCTTCGTGGCATTCGTCTTTAGATTTCCGACGGACTGGTATTTGTCGCCCCTCAGTTTCGCGTTCGCCACCATGCTCGTGGGCATATCTGCCCACACGTCAACATAGCCGACGGTTCCTGTCGTATAGCCCAAATTCTGGACCGTCACATATGCTGTGAAATTACTGTTCATAACTGGAGCGGCCGGGCTTAGACTAACTGAGGATATCACGAAATCTGGCCGTGACGCCGGTTTATATGTCTTCGTCATCAGGTTGTTCGACAAGCTGATCTCGTCTATGCCTAGATCGCTGTTCACAAGCGCCCGGAATGTCCTTGTGACGGTGCCGGTTCCGGCATACAGCCCGGTGAACGTGAGACCGATGCTCTGATTAGTCGCTATGGTGGGTATTATAGAGCCAGCAGTCGCACCTGAATTGTTTGTAGACACAACGGCGAGATTCTCCCAGACCGCCACCGCAACATTTGTGGCCGCCGCGCTGCCGATGTTCTTTGTCACCACCGTGGCATCGAAAGTGCCGCCGCGTGATGGAATCGCAGGGGTAAGGGAAACTGACGCGATGGTCAAGTCGGGTTTGGTTATGACGGTATAGGCCAAGGCTGTCTGGTTGTTGGATTCGTCCATCTCCGCAGTGATCGCCGTCGCATCGGCATATGCCCGGAAAACTTTTGAACCATCGTGCCCTGCGCTTAAACTGTTTATCGTAATCCTCTTGCCGCCGCCCGCCGCCAGCGTTCCTATCGCGATGGACTTTGTGTATCCCGGTGCTTTTGGCGATACGGCAGAGGGCTGGTTGGTCCACACGTAAAGATTCCCGG